>CAZEWB010000072.1:0-10234 GCA_964515655.1 uncultured Bacteroidales bacterium | reverse complement strand
TGATGCGATCTTTGCAAGTGAAAGGCCGATATGACCCGCTCCAAAAATAACAAGTTGTTCCTGAGGGAAGACAGGCTCCATGTAAATGGTCATTTTTCCGCCGCACTGCATCTTAAGCTCCCCGGCGAGATCATAAGTTTTTTTAAGCGGAATACCTGTTTTAAAAATGCCTAGTGCATCTTCAGTAACACCTTGTTATTTTTGGAGCGGGTCATATCGGCCTTTCACTTGCAAAGATCGCATCACTGGCCGGATTCAGGGTGACAGTAGCTGACGAAAGGCCCGGCATCTTTAAAACATGGCAGCCCGGAATTGCTGATATAATTGATGGTCCTTACAGCGAAGCGATCAAAAAGATCGGATTCCACAAAAACTGTTATATAGTTGTATGCACACACCTTCACACATCAGATGCAGAAGTGATCTCGCAATGCATCAGTAAAACATACAGGTATATCGGAATGATTGGATCTTCCCGCAAAATAGGACTTGCGCGCAAGCGTTTTGCCGAAGAGTTCAAAATGAGCGAAGAACAGATTAACAGGATCGACATGCCCATAGGCATACCCATAAAATGCGAGACACCTGCCGACATTGCAATTTCGATCCTCGCAAAACTCATCGATATAAAAAACGGTCAGGTGAATGAAAGCTAAGACCGGTATATCATTTCTGCTTAACGGCGAACCTGTAACAATTGACTTTAAAAGCGCAGGGATCAAGCCGTCCACAACTGTTCTGAACTGGCTGCGCAAAGACATGCACCATACAGAAGTTAAAGAAGGGTGCGCTGAAGGTGACTGCGGTGCCTGTACAATTGTACTTGCAGAACCTGACAGTTCCGGAAAAAAGTTACAATATAAAACTGTAAACTCCTGCCTGCTTTTTCTTCCTGTTCTCGACGGAAAAATGCTCATCACATCGCGCGGACTTTCGCCAGAGACAACTTACATAAATAAACTGCATCCTGTCCAGAGAGCCATTGCCACAGAACATGCTACACAGTGCGGGTTCTGTACTCCGGGATTTGTAATGAGTCTCTTTGCATTGTATCATAGCAACAACAGGCATGATAATACGGAAATAAATAATGCCCTTGCCGGGAACCTGTGCCGCTGCACCGGATACGACAGCATAAGGAAGGCTGCCGGAGTCGCTCTCTCTCAAAAAAAAGGCGATGATTTCAGCAGGAACCAAAAGAATTTTCTCAGGCAACTGGTTTCTATATCTTCCGCGAAAGAATACCTTGACATATCCGCATGCAGCCAGCATTACATGCGTCCCGCAGATTTAAAACAAGCCCTTAACCTCCGTAAACGCTTCCCTGATGCTGTTGTCGTAAACGGTTCGACAGACATTGCCCTTGCTCAAAGCAAACATTTCAGACATATCCCTGAGATCCTCGACATATCAGGAGTTGAAGAGATTAAAATTTTTTATTCAGATGGAAAGGCCATCAGGATAGGAGCAGGCCTGTCGCTCGAACAGATCAGGCTGAGGACAAAAGACGTCCTTGAACCGCTATACGATATACTTTCGGTTTTTGCATCAAGGCAGATACGTAATGTTGCAACTTTGGGCGGCAATCTTGGTTCGGCATCACCTATAGGCGATACAACTCCCCTGCTTATGGCCCTTGATGCCAGTATCACTCTCAAAAGCACGCAATCACAAAGCACTATTCCTGTCCGCCAGTTCATAACGGGATACCGCAAAACGACCCTGGAAAAAGACGAACTAATCACAGAAATAAAGATCCCTCTTCCTGCAAAAGGCGAAAAGATAAAAATGTATAAGGTGAGCAAAAGGCACGACATGGATATTTCCACTGTAAGCGCTGCCTTCAGGCTTAAACTTGACAAAGGCAGAAAAGTAACATATTTCACCGCATACTTCGGTGGTATGGCCGCATGGACAAAAGAGGCCGAAAAAACTTCTTCTTTCATGAAAGGAAAAACGTGGAACGAAGTAAATATTTCAAAGGCAATGACCATCCTTGAAAAAGAATTCTCGCCTATTTCAGATGCAAGAAGCGGCGCTGAGTTCAGGAGATCAGCTGCTGCGGGCCTTCTCATGTTGTTCTTTAACGATGCGAAAGGGACAAGCAATGAAAATTAAACATCCTTTTCCCACCGGGCACGAAGAACCTCTGCACGACAGCGCAATAAAACATGTTCAGGGCACTACAATTTATATTGATGACATGCCCGCGCTTGAAGGCGAACTTCAGGCATGGCTTGTTACCTCACCTGTTGCAAGAGGGAAGATCAAAAGGGTCGATATTTCTGCCGCTGAAAAAATTCCCGGAGTAGTTTGCATTCTCACCGCAAAGGATATCCCCGGCGACAATCAGATGGGACCTGTGTTTCACGATGAGCCATGCATAGCAGACAAACAGGTGGAATTCATTGGACAAACTCTTGCCATTATTGCAGCCGTTGATTTTGAGACTGCGTACAAAGCCGCTTCGGCAGTATTAGTTTACATTGCACCCGAAACTCCGGTACTTACGATCGAAGATTCTATGAAGAAAGGTCTTCGCCTCCAGCCCGCACGAAAGATCGAACGGGGACATGTTGAATCTTCATTAAAAAACTGCAAACACAAATTAAAGGGACGTTTTAAAAGCGGGGCGCAGGAACACTGGTATCTCGAAACGCAGATATGCCTTGCAATACCCGGCGAAGATGATGAAATGACCTGCTACAGCAGCACCCAACATCCGTCCGAAACACAGGCCATTGTTGCCGAAGTACTGGGCATTCCAAGAAATAATGTTGTTGTTGAAACACGAAGGCTAGGCGGTGCATTCGGCGGAAAAGAAACATCGGGTAATCACGTTGCAGCATGGGCTTCGCTTCTTGCAAACAAGACACGTAAGCCTGTTCGCCTTCGCCTTACCCGCGACATGGACCAGGCAATAACAGGAAAACGTCACCGCTTTTTGTCCGACTGGAAAATCGGTTTTGATGAAAAAGGACGGATACTTGCTTACGAAGTTATTTTCAACGCTGATGCCGGCTATGCTTCCGATCTTACTATGGCCATCCTTGAACGTGCAATGTTCCATGCCGAGAACGCATATTATATTCCGAATATCCGCATCACCGGAAACACATGGAGAACAAACCTGCCGTCGAATGTGGCTTTCAGAGGATTCGGTCAACCGCAGGGCATGGCCGTCATCGAAAATACAATTGATACAATAGCACGTTTTCTGAAGAAAGACTCTGCCGGGATCAGAAAAATAAATTTTTACGGACTTAATGACAGAAACGTGGCGCCATACGGAAAAACAGTCGAAAATAACAGATTGCACCTTTTGTATAAAAAAATTACAGATTCTTCAGAATATAATTCAAGGAAAAAGGAGATTGACAAGTTTAATGTTCGCAGTAAATTCATTAAGACAGGTATATCGATAATTCCTGTTAAATTCGGAATATCTTTCACATCTTCTTTTCTGAATCAGGCCGGGTCTCTAATACATATTTATTCTGACGGAGGCATACAGGTCAATCACGGCGGCATTGAAATGGGCCAGGGACTTAATACAAAAATGCTTCTTGTTGCCGCTGCTGAACTCGGCGTAAAGGCGGAACGGATCAAAGTCACTCCTACAAATACTTCTAAGATCCCTAACACCTCTGCCACGGCAGCCTCATCCGGTTCCGACCTTAACGGGATGGCTGTGAAAAATGCCATTGACCAGTTAAAAACAAGGCTGCACAAAATAGCGCCTGAAATACTTTCAGATTTCTTTCCCGGAAGAAAATTCAGCGAAAAAAATATTGTTATAGAAAACGATTTTGTCTTCGACAGAACATTGCCAGAACATAAATGCGGTTTTTCCGAATTTGTTTCAAAAGCATACATGAAGCAGGTTCACCTAAGCGCTGCCGGTTACTATAAAACTCCCGACATATGGTTCGACCGCGAAAAAGGCGTGGGAAATCCTTTCCACTATTTCACTTACGGAATGGCAATATCAGAGGTCGAAGTAAATATTATTACCGGGAAGGTCCGCCTTCTTAAAGCCACACTTATAGAAGACGCAGGAAAAAGCATAAACACCATGATAGACAAGGGTCAGGTAATTGGCGGATTCGTTCAGGGACTTGGCTGGGTGACCTGTGAAGATATAAAATGGAACGAAGAGGGCAATATCCTCAACTCTTCGCCCGACACTTATAAGATCCCGACAATATCTGATGTTCCTGCAAACATAAAGGCAGAACTTCTTGAAGACGCTCCCAATCATAATACTATCCGCCAGAGCAAAGCCGTTGGAGAACCGCCTTTTCCAATGGCAATTTCAGTATGGCTTGCAATAAAGTATGCCGTTTCTTCGGTGTATGATCATAAACTTGAACCTCCACTGAGCATACCCGCAACAAACGAAGAAATTGTGATGTGCCTGAGGAAAATGAGCGTACAATCCACGAATTACACGAATTGACACGAAAAACCTATTAGTGAGAATTAGTGCAAATTAGTGGACAAACACAACTACGTGTATTGGTGCGCAATGCAAGGCGGCGCAATGGAAAGAGCATTCTGGTGTCTCAAATTCCCACATTAACCATTTGCTAACATCAATTCATCAAATACCGGATCATGACTGGGATAATTCCTTATTTAATAAGGTATCTTTGTAAGTTATTCTTCGTATAACATAATAGATTTTGAGTATTAGTTTAAAAATCTTACAATGAATGCATCTGTATTTTATAAAAAGTATCTTAAGAGCAAATCATTACTGCTACTATTTCTGCTATTTTCTATAAATTCCGGAGCAGTTGTTACAATAACAGCGCCTTCGCTTATCATTGGAAGTTGCGGAACATGGCCCACTTCATCGCTGACGCTTGGCAATATTATCGTTACTGAGAACAACAATAACGACATCTCAACTTTCGGAACAGTAATAATAACTGCTCCCGCCAACTTCGAATTCACAGGTGCGGGCACAGCAACGTATACTACCGGTGCAAATATTTCCGGTGTAACAACTTCACTCACCAGTTCAACAACGATAACAATAACCATTACAGGTAACCTGACAAATAAGGCTGATCAGTTCATAATTTCGGGGATAACTGTCAGGGGTATCACAACTGCAAGTTCAGGCAATGTTACAAGAACAGGCGGTACTGCTGTTATAAACGGGTTGGGTAACGGAGCTGTCGTGGCAACATTAACATCAGTTGTTTATTCGCCAAATCCGCCCACAGCACCAGACCAGTATCGATGCGGCCCTGGAACTGTCGGGCTGACGGCAAGCGGAGGATCATATACCTATTTCTGGTATGACGAATCTACACAGGGCAATCTTATCGGTACCGGGGCTTCGTTCACAACGCCAGGTTTAAGTTCATCAAGACCGTATTACGTTTCGGACGGAGCTTTAGGAAGCGAAACCTCACTAAACACCGGAACTGCCACCATAACGTGTATTGCTGCAGTTGTCAACAGCGCACAGTTGTTCAATATAACAAACAACCAACCTTTCCCGGTTGTTGTAACCAAGATTGGATTTTCGGTATATTATGCAGGGGCATGTCCGGCCCAGGTCTTTTACAGGAGCGGAACATATGTGGGGTATGAAACAAGCTCAGCCGGATGGAACCAGGTTTACAATGCTTCTTTTACAAGGGCTGCTCCAAATCCCCAGGTTCTGGATGTTACAGATTTCACAATACCGGCAAGCTCCACATTTGGCGTATATGTTTACCTTCAGGGGGATCCTTCTACCTTTATCTCGGGTGCAGCAACATATTCCGATGCAAGTATTTCTATAAGCGGAGGATCCATTGAATGCCAGATATCGTCGCCATTTACTCTCGGAGCCGGCTCTCTGTATTCCGGTTATACTGTTGCCGGTAGTGTTTATTACAAACCTGTTTTTTGCGAAAGTACACTGACCGAGTGCTGGGCACTGATAAACAGTGCAACAACACCATCTGTCAGCATCTCGCCGAATACAGGAACGATAATCTGCTCGGGTACCAATGTTACCTTTACTGCAACACCGGTGAATCAGGGAACAGCACCAACCTATCAGTGGTATATCGGAGCAAATCCTGTCGGTGCTAATAATCCAGTATATTCAACATCAGCTCTTGTTAATGGGGACGTTGTAAGTTGCGTGTTGACTCCTTCGGGTGAAATGTGCCCATCGCCGGCCACCGCCACTTCCAATGCTGTTACAATGTCAGTGTTGTCACCAACTACTATTAACACAGATCCGGCAAATACAACTTTATGTCAGAACGGGAACACAACACTTCACTGCACATCAACCCCTGCAGGCCCTTATCAATGGCAGGTAAGCGCTAACGGAGGAACATCATGGACGAACATCACTGCCCCCGGCACAGTTCCTGTTTATGGCGGTTGGAATACCGCAGATCTGACGCTTACCGGAGCAGATGACCCGAATAACGGATATAAGTACCGTTGCATGGCCGGTTGCACTCCCTCTAATTCTGCAACTCTTACTATTAATCCTGTTTCTGATCCAACCGCAATTAATGCAGGAAGCTGCACGTCTCCTGCTTCAATAACCATTTCGGCAAGCGGCGCTGCTCCGTTAGAAGATTATTTATGGTACGATGCCGTTTTAGGTGGCTCACTGATCCAAAATGGCGGAGCTTCTTATACCACTCCTTCTATTGCAGCAACCACTACATATTACGTTACCAGATATAATACAGTCTCGCCCAACTGCGAAAGTTATCCCCGTATTCCCGTTCAGGCCATTATCTATACTGCGCCTACTGTTACGTCTCAGCCCGTGAATGACAATACCAATGTTGGCGGGGGAGCAACCTTTTCCGTTGTAGCTGCGGGAATCAGTTTATCATATCAGTGGCAGGTAAGTACCAACGGGGGATCAACATGGTCAGATATAACCACAGCCGGAACATTACCGACATATTCGGGCTGGACTACAAGTACATTAATATTATCAGGTGTTGCTGTTGCAAACAATAATTATCAGTACCGCTGTGTTGTTACAGGTATCTGTTCACTCAGCACAAACTCCAATGCAGGAATACTGACCGTAAATTCAACTCTCACTTATCTGCATCCTACAACAGGCATTCAGTCTACTTATGCCGGCGCCTGCATGGAAGCAACCTGTTCCGGAAATTATTACGACAACGGAGGTGCGGCTTCTCCATATTCAACAAATATTAACAGTATTTACCGTACTTTCTGCCCGAATTCCCCGCTGCAGGCAATAAGAGCGACAGTAGTAAGCCTTGATGTCGCCTTTACTTCAGGCAATTGCAACGATATTCTTTTTGTCAGAAACGGCCCCAACCAGGCTGCCCCGATAATATGGGCAGGCTGTGGAACTTCTCCCACAATATACACCGCCGGTGGGGCATACAGTGGAGGAGTATTCACATCTACCAGCCAAAGCGGTTGTCTTACTTTTACATTCTCATCCGGAACAACAAATACCGGCGCACCGCCACCATGGGACGGCTGGAATATTACGTTAAGTTGCGTAGCCTTTGCAGGTGGTCCTTCGGGAACTGCCAATAACGACTGTATAAATTCTACTGCAATATGCAGCGACATATCTGCCAGCTCATTCACTTATGGCCCCGGCATAACTTCAGACGCCTGCACAGGTTGTGTTACTTCTGAAAACTTTACCGAGTGGTACAGGATAAGCATTGCTACAGGCGGTACTCTGGAACTTGAAATAGTTCCCAACGGGGTAAGCGACCTTGACTTTGCCCTTTACCAGGCCTCTAACTGCGGCTCGCTGGGAGATCCCATACGTTGTTCATATGCAGCCAGAACCTCTCCGGGAAAAACCGGCATGGTACAATCGGCAAGCGTTGTAGATAATTCTGAAGATGTAAACGGAGATCAATGGGTTCAGGAAGTAAATGTAACGGCAGGGCAAACTTATTTTCTGATGATCAATGAATGGAACAAACCAAACCCTAACCAATATACGCTTAACTGGACACTAACAAACGGCGCATCTTTCGATTGCTCTATTCTGCTCCCTGTTTCCATGCTCGATTTTTACGCATACAAGGATGGTGACGCCGTTGATGTTAAATGGGTCACTTCTTCAGAAAAGAACAATGACTATTTCACCATTGAACGCGCTGAAGATGCCATTAACTTCCGGATCATCGGCACTATTGATGGCGCCGGCAACTCAAATTCTGTTAAAAAATACTCTTTAACAGATTTTGATCCTGTACATGGAACCGGCTACTATCGCATCAAACAAACTGATTATGACGGAAAATCAGCGTATACAAACATTATTGCCGTTAACTTCGAAAATAACCAGGAACTCGTTACAAATATTGATATTTTCCCAAACCCCACCAGCGAGTATTTGAACATCTCAAGCGACCGCTTCTTTATTGATGAGCCTTTCGAAATATACAACCCCATAGGAAACTGCGTAATGAAAGGGATTCTTAACGGAACATTATCCCGCGTTTCACTCAACAACCTTGATAACGGAGTCTATCTTTTCTGCGTAAAAGGCGCTGAAAGAAAGAAGTTTTTAATAGTGAGATAGGACTTATTTTTTTTGTAACTATTCAGGTAGATCGTTGATAGGTTGGGCAACTGGATCTATAGATTGTCAATAGTTAATGGGTTGGGCAGCTTGTCTGGTAAAAGGTCTATAGTAATTGGTTTTTAACTACTGACCATTGACTACTAACCTAACCAGCAGCACAACCATATAACCAATAACCAAACCAGCCGCTCAACCTTTCAACCTAAAACCAGATTGGGTTTGATACAATTATGAGGTGCAAAATTTTAAGACAATACGAACAGTATTTATTCTTTATCTTTTATTTTTCATCATCGCTTTTTGACGAATGGTCACAGATTATTTCCAAATAAATATTTGATAAAATCACATTTTTGATTAATTTTGTTGAAATATTGAAAATTATTAAATGAGCAAAGCAAAAAATAAATATCCTGATAAAATATTTTATTGCATTCGTATAGGTATTAATTATGCTCATGAACATAAAGGGGGAATAAAAAAGATATGAAAACAGTTACAAAAAATAGTTCTTAAAATACTTGACTTTGGGTAGAGAATCAATGTATCTTTGTATAATTCTAATGTATGAAAGAAAACGAAAAACTGATTAATGCAGTAATTGACCTTGCACAGGAAATGAAAGGTATGCGCAAAGATATGAATACTCAATTGGGCGATATGAATACTCAATTGGCCGATATAAATGCCCAACTTGAAGGGTTGAACCATCGTGTTGATAAACTTGAAAAAGAACAACATAAAACAAATATTCTTCTTGCAGAACATTCACGCTCAATTATTAAGATGGCTGAAAAAATTAGTATTGTTGCAGATCACGAAACACGAATAATACGACTCGAAGATATAACTCTGGTAAAAGAGCCAAATGCAGAATATAAAAAAAGAAAGAAATAAAAACATAATATGGAAAAGAAAGAAAGTAAGTTTGATAATGATACTTGTACATTGTTAGTTGTTCGTTTGACATTGAACCCCGAAATAAATTCGGGGCAGGCATTTTTTTACATTTACCCACACACTTATATAAAGAACCAAACTGTCTTAAAAAACCGACTTGACAAATGTCTATAATATGTTGGCGAATACACTTAAATAAATGATTAAAAACGAAACAATAAAATGATGAATTTCGTATACATTAATTAATAAAGCAAGTATGATAAGGAAGTTTCAAATATTTCTGTTGTTGATTTTTATTTCCGGGGGTTACTTGCCCGCCCAGGTGAATACTACGATACAGAATCCTGATGAGAAAGCGCTTGTTCCGGAAACAACTACCGGAACGATTATGATGAAACAGATCAATTCAATTGAATTAAAAAAAGAAGCTTTCCTCAAGGCAGAAACTGATAATTCATTTTCTAATAATATTCAGCCATATAATCTCCAAAAGAAAGACGACGAAGATAACCCCGAAATAAAAAAACATAGAACTGAACTGAAAAAGTCCCCTCCGGTATTAACCAAAGGTACTAAAGCTGCTCCTGCTAATGATAACATTTGTAATGCAACTACAATACCGCTTGACGGGTCCTGCCTTACAGGCCAGACTAATGTGGATGCAACGACAGATTATTACGGCGGTTGTATCCAGCCGGGAAACCCTACTGTTTTTTATACTTTTACCGTAACCGCCCCAACACCCCAAACACACCCAACACA
>CAZEWB010000071.1:0-10257 GCA_964515655.1 uncultured Bacteroidales bacterium | reverse complement strand
ATTATTATTTTTTCAATAATTAAATTTTTATAAACAAATTCGTTCCTGTAATTATACTTCAGGATTTCATATAAATGTTTTATTAAAATTTAATTATTGAAAAAATACTACTTGGGAAACATAATCTTAATACATCAACTGCAATAAATGAGTTTAAAATTAACAATTCAATTGCTGATATTGTATTCTTAGACGGAACAAGCAGTGTATTTGAAATTAAAACGGAACTTGATAATCCAGACAGACTATGCACACAGTTATCTGATTACAAAAAGGTATTTAAAGAAATATACATTGTTACGCATAATAGTCTGAAAGAAAAATACCTTAGTGCAACCAGCGAGAATGTCGGATTGATAATACTTACCGATAGATTTACTTTTAAAACCATTCGAAAAGCTAAATACGAAAGAGGCATTGACCCTGAGATAGCAATGAGATCTTTACGTAAATCTGAATATTCAAATGTCATTTTTAAATACTATGGCCATATTCCAAATACTTCAGATTTTGTTTATTATAAGACCTGCCTCGAACTTTTTAAAAGGATTCCGGTTGAGGAATTACATAACCTTTATATTTCCGAGTTAAAAAAACGAACTGTCAGGGAAAAAGAAATACTATCATCAGATGCAATTCCCAAAGAATTGAAGTATATTTGCATGTGTCTGGATTTCAATAAAACTGAATATTCAAGGCTTGTAAAAATACTTAATAAGAACATAAAACTGAACTGATATGTATTTTCCCTATTTAAGAGGTAAGCAATTTGAATTGATTGCTCTCCGTGAAATTTGTGGATTTATTAAAAATAAAACAATTATCTCTCCGGTAATTGAACCTGTAAAAGAATCAACAGTATCGCTTGTAAAATCTATTGAATGTCTGGTAAAGAGCGATATTAACTTTAATCTTATTGTTAATCCTAAAGTCGGTGATCTGATCACGGCTAAGGATAGAGATAGTATATTTAGTATCGTTGATGACCTTCTTAATGATTACGATAACTTTCAACCTTCTGTAATAATAACAAACAAAACAAAAATAAGAGCAGTATCCGATGTTATAAAGGAAAAGGGTTATAAGAATATCAGCCTTATTTGCAATTCCGTTCCTGAAAATGAAGATGCATTAACCCAATTAATTTCTGAAAATGATATAAAATATGTTTTTGCCAACAACGATGCCTTCAGCACAAGGTCAATCAGAAATATAAGAAAAGTATGCCGAAATTTAATTAAATTGTCCGACCAGTTTAATGTCCTTACAAGAAATGCAGATTATTCAGAGATTGACAATGAGTTTTTCAGCGAAGAACATTTGTTCTTTAAGGATGAAAACTATTTTGGATTCTCTGATTTTTTAACTGTTGGAAAAGACTACTCCGAAACTGGATTTTTACCACATGCAATTGCTATTCATTTTACATATATAAATAAAAATAATGAAATCTGGATCAGACACTTTGTTTCGGACAGAAATGAAGGCACCAGCGACGTAGCAGGAAAGTTCAGTGAAGCTTTGGAAAAACTAGTTAGGTTTATTAATTCTAATAAAATAAAAACTAATGCTGCACATGAATTTGTGAAACTTCATGCTATCGGAAGTTATCCGGGTCTTGGCAGTATTAAAAAATTATCAATATCACATCATATTGAATTAGTATATAATTATCTTAATAATTTCGCAAAATGATCTGCTGTTCCAACTGTTTTATAGATAAAGAACTACAACAAATAGTTAAAACAATTTCGACTAATATTGGTAATTGTGATTATTGTTGCTCAAAATCTGTAAAAGTTGTTGATATAAGGGAACTGGCCGAAACATTCAGTCCTGTAATTGATTTATATGAAGAATACAAAAGTTCTTCAGCTATCATTGCTGATGCAATTCAGTCTGACTGGAATCTTTTTAAGGTAGAAACAAGCATTGCCTCAAGGTTAATTTCTGATATGTTTTCTGATTCAGGTAAATTCAAAAAAAGTCTGTTTTATAGTCAAGTAAGAAGAAAGGAATATGGCTCATCCTCTTCAGATCTGCTGACTCAATGGAATTTATTAAAGGAAGAGATAAAGTACAGGAACCGCTTCTTTATACAGCAAACAGTTGATCTGGAAACAATGGATGAACTCTTCATTGATCAAAGTATTGTATACAATAAGGACTATAGCTTTTACAGAGCACGGATTTCTACTGAAAAGGGGTACGCCAAATCTAAGATGGGTAAACCTCCTGCCGAAAATGCATCAGCGGGAAGAGCCAATCCTTATGGAATCCCATACCTTTATGTTTCTACCGATAAAACGACCACTTTATATGAGGCCCGCTCTTCTTACCTTGACTTTGTATCTATTGCCGAGTTTCGCTTGAAGGTGAATTTAAACGTAGTACAATTAAAATCTGTAAAAGATAAAAGTCCCTTTTTATTCACCGATTTGAAAAAGTACTCAGAATACCAACCCTTCCTTGTAGAACTGGAGAAGGACTTATCAAAACCGCTTCGTCGATTCGATTCTGAACTGGATTATCTTCCTACTCAGTATTTATGTGAATATATAAAGTCGCTGGGATATGATGGGATAGAGTTCGGAAGTGCCATGAATAAAGTAGGAACGAATCTTGCAGTTTTTGATGACAATAAACTAAAATGTATGAATTGTGAGGTAGTTGAAATAAAGAACATTGAAATCACGTACTGATTATTTCGCTTTGAATATCATAATAAACGAGTTTGTGTTAGATACTGCAAAAAGTAAAATATGTAGAGCATGTGGTTTATATTTGAATCAGCTACCGGTATTTGATAATCAAAAAAAGTCCAGTGTTTTTTGGGTGGGTCTTTCATCAGTATTAATATCATCTGATAGTGACAGACTGCCACTCTCCCCCACCACGCGAACGGGTTCATTAATTGAGCGGATTGAAAATATTTATAAACAGGATTTATCATTTTACAAAACGAATCTGGTTAAATGCTTACCATTGGATAATGATAAAATCAGGTATCCCCAAAAACATGAAATGGAAAAGTGCTATCCTAATTTACTTGATGAGATATCAGCATTAAAACCCACACTTGTATTCTTATTAGGCAAACAGGTTGCTTCTTTTGTGATGGAGAAACATTCCATAGATTCATTTATACTTAACGACAATTTCGAATATCTCTCATACGAAATTGGAAATATTACTTACGTTCCGGTTCATCACCCTTCATTCATCCTTGTTTATAAAAGAAAATTTATTGAAGATTATATCTGCGGTGTAGAAAAGTTTCTGCAGGAAATTTGTGTTCCTGAATACGCTTAAATATCAATAAAATAATATTTTCTGATTTTTTCTGCGTCTCATCTACTTTTGTTTCCCGGCTATTATCTTCTCAAACCCCTTCGTCATCCACAAAGCATATTTCCCGGTACTGTCCGAATATATAAAGTATGCCTCATACTGTGGATGTGATGTAATGAATTCTTTCCCTTTTTCCATTCCCATTGCCATAACTGCGGTTGCTATTGCGTCAGATTCGGCACATGTCGGGGCAGTTATTGTAACACTTAACAGGTTGTGATGCGAGGGAATCCCTGTATGCGGGTCGATTGTATGTGAGTACATGACCCCGTCTTTCATAATGAACTTCCTGTAGCTTCCGCTGGTTGCGATCGAAAATCCCGAAACTGAAACTATTTCCTGAAGTTCCCTGTTGCTTTCGTCGCTTCCGGTTTTAGGACTGTCAATTCCTACTGTCCATGAAATTCCTTTTGCGTTTATTCCTTTTGCCCGGACTTCACCGCCGATTTCGACAAGATAGTTTTCGATTTCTTTTCCTTCGAGGAAATCAGCAACCATATCTACAGTGTAACCCTGTGCAATGGCATTCATGTCGATAAACATCCCCGGATTTTTTTTCTGAACAGTATTATTTTCAAGACTCACTTTCTCCATTCCGCATATTGTCAGCAGCGAATCAACACCCGTTGAATCCTTTGGTTCGGAACCGGGAGGCCCGAAGCCCCAGTATTTAACTAATGGACCTACGGTTATGTCGAAAAAACCTCCTGAAATTTTCCAGATCTTTTCTGAAAGCCGGAATAATGTATCGAAGCAGGGATTTGTCTTGTGTGGCAGGTTTTGATTTATTTTCGAAAGCAGGGAACTTTGGTTGTATATCGAAAAGTTGGTGTCGGCCTGAAGAAGGATGTTTTCTATTTCCTTTTGTGTGATTGACGCCGGTTCCTGGAATTTCACCTGCCACGTAGTGCCCTGGGTAAAGCCGTTGTATGTAATGTATTGTTCAGGCGGCTTACAGAAAGTGAAAAGTAAAAGTACAGCTACAAAAATCAAAAGAAGGGTTCTCATATCAGGAATAAATAATGGACAAAGTTATGGATTTTGTGTTGCTGATTATCTTAGCAGAGTAATATTTCCCTTCTTTTCAAGAATATTTTCACTATAGTTGATAACTTTAACATAATATGTATATGTGTCAATACTCTGAGGTTTTCCGTTGAATGAGCCATCCCAGCCCTCATATAGATCATCGGAATAATATACCCGTTCCCCCCATCGATTATAAATACTGAATTCCAACAATTGTTTTATTCCCCAGCCGCGTACATAGACTCTGTCGTTTGCTCCGTCTCCGTTGGGTGTGAACACAACAGGCATATCCAGCGTATATTCTTCAATGACTTCAATGAAAACAGTCCCTGTTATTTCAAAACACCCTAAACTATCACGAAGTACAATTGTATAAGTTACATTTTCGAGCGGTTTGGATGACGGATAAGGGCAGTCGTTGCAATTTATCCAGTCGGAAGGATTCCATGTAACAGTTGTATTATTCTGGTCGGATTCGGCAAACAGATTTACAGTTTCTCCTATGATTATTGAAGTATCATTACTGTGAAATAATACAGGCATTTGCTGAACAAAAACCCATACAGAATCACGGTTTTTGCAACCTATGGTATCAGTTACAATTGCAATATATTGTGTTGATTGATCTGGACGGGCAGTTATTAAATATCCGGCAGTATCCGACAGGCCGGTTCCGGGATTCCACGAAATACATACTCCGCCCGATGCAGACAGACTTGCAGAATCTCCAAAGCAAATTAAAGTATCGTTGTTTATTGACATTGGCGGAGTTCCCCGGATTAAAATATCAAGTGAAAGTGTGTCAGTGCAGCCCATGTCATTATTTATTATCTGCGTTATAGTAATAACATCCGGTGTGGAATCGGGATTACTATAAATGATTTCTGTGGGAGAATTTCCGCTATATGTCTGGCCGTTGCCCATATCCCACCACCATGAAGTAGCCCCTGTGGAACTATCAGGGAATGTCAATGTGGCCGGAGGGCAATGTGCAGTATCGGGCAGCATAGTGAACGCATCTACAATAACGAAACCTGCTATTACTTCAAAAACGCCCACAGTGTCCTGTTCTGCCGGCACACAACACGTGGGTTCGGAACAATAAATAAGCGAGACTAAAAAGTTGTTTCCGGAAGGGACGTAGTCGTATTCATGGGACGTTCCGTATAAAGAAGAACCTGAACCATCTCCGAAATTCCAGTTCACGATGCTTAAATTCAGGGTATCGGTTAAAGAAAAGTCAACAACATCTCCTGCGCATATTAATGTGTCGCTGATGGCGATATTGGCAAACGGTCCTCCTACATGTATAAATGTTGAATCTTCATCCGTACATCCTTCGGAAGAACTTATTGCCAACGACAGCCAATAATTGCCGGGTACAGTGTAAGTATGCGAAGGAAGATAGTTGTATGAAGTAAAACCGTCACCGAAATCCCAGATGCACTGTGGCAGGAATTCAGAAGGCGATGTGTTTGTGATCACAGGTCTGAAAGGATAGCAATTCGTGTCGGTACATGATATTAAAAAGCTGGCATCAACGAACTGAACCTCGAAAAAATCTGTAACAAAAAGAGTGTCGGTGCATCCAAGATAATCGTATATACTTAATGTGACGTCATAAAATCCCGGTTGCCCGTATACTACGTATGGGTGCTGATCATACGAAAAAGTTCCGTTGCCCATATTCCATATGTAATTTAACTGGTTCCCTGTTGACAGGTTATGAAGATACAATGTGTCGCCAAGACAACACCGGAAGTCATTTGCATTAAAATTTGCTGTAGCAGTTCCGGTTGAAATGCCCTGGGGGACTGCAAGCGAAGCCTGACATCCCATAGAGTCTGTTGCTAGTATTGTAATTGTATAGTTGCCACTGTTGATGTAATTGTGATTAACAGTTAAGCCTGTACCCGGAGGACTTCCATCTCCGAAATTCCATGCTACAGACTGTATCCCAATATCAGAAGTTGAGGTTGAAGTGAAGAGAACATTTACAGGTGCACATCCGGTTAATGGGTCTGCAATATACGATGGCGCCGGCGCGGTAACATGGATATTGACCGTTGTAGTGTCATAACAATTGTATATATCATGTACAATAAGAATGACAGGGTAATCACCAGGCTGAGTGAATACAGGCGGAGTGTATTCATAATAAGTATTTGAACTATCTGAGAAAACGGTTGTGTTATTTACAGTCCATTGATTCCATACATTATCATGGCTGTCAAAAGCATCCAGCAACAAAGTGGAATCACTGCACAGCGTGTCGCCCGAATGAGGCGTAATTATAGCTTTGATATCTGTAATATCAACTATTATCTCATTCCTGAAATAACAACCGGATGAATCGTTGTATGCGGTACATGTTACCATGTACATGCCGGTGTCAGCGTATGTGTGATAAACAATTGTGTCGTTTGTGTGAAGCAAGCCTGTGTTGTCGCCAAAATCCCAGTCAATATAATCCTCATTAAAAATATCGGCATAGAATGTCCTGCTATAAGTGCTGTCGCATGACATACTGAAAGATAAATATCTGATTCGCGGACCATAAACATATAGCCTGATGCTATCCGGAGGAGATGTATTGTCTAAATAGACCGAGTCTTCACAACCAAGATAATTACAGTATAAATAGAGACTGTATTGCCAGCCGGTATCAGTTAAAGCAAAATACCCGGGAATTGGTGAATTTGGCTCAAAGCCACCGCCCCCAAAGAACCATGTCCATTCCGGCTCTCCACTGAAAACAGGATATAAATAACCGGGACTGTCAATATAATTTCCTGCTGTATCGGTTGTCAGGTTATCGAAAGGGATTGTGTCCATCGGACAAAATATGCATGAATCTGTAGCCGGATTCAGAAAATGGCAGATCTTAAAATTCACAATATGATGATATCCTGCTTGTATCTCCATTGTTTTAGTATCTGTACATCCTGAATCGTTTACAACAGTCAGTGAAACTGTAAAAATACCGACTGTGTCAAAGGTGTGAACCGGATCTTGCATAGAAGAGGTATATCCGTCCCCGAAGTCCCACGACCAGCTTATTATTGGTTCATGCGAGTAACTGTTATCTGAAAAGTGTATATCTAATGGCTTACAACCTTCTGCAATATCTGCAAAAGGGGCAGCTACAACAGGATCAATGTTTATGTATATGGAAGCTGTATCAATGCATCCGTATGTGGAAACAGCTATCAGTGTCACATTATAGTTATAGGGCGACTCCATGGTGTAATTATAAGAAACAGAATCTGTGGAAAACTCAACCGGTGTATGTGCAGCGCCGGGATCTTCGATTATCCAGTGAAACTGATTTGCAGGCAGACCATTGAAACTATAGTTGAAAGTAAATGGCACCTCGCAACTGTACATTGAGGCCGGGTCAACAACAATTGAAGCCTGAAAATCCTGAACGGTGATCGTATGAGTGACTGTATCGGCACATACAGTGCCTGGAGCAGAGATCAGTGTGACCTGATAAGTTCCGGGATTAAAAAATGTCATATAAGGATTTGTGATAGTCGTTGATGCTCCTGTCGAGAAAAACCAATACGAAGAAGGATTTCCGGAAGTATTCACAAAATAGACCCACTGCTTAGGGCAAGCTGTAAAACTCCCTGTTGATGTTGTAAAGGACGCAGTTACCTGTGTAAGGTTAACCATGTTGTTAAAAGTTGTGTCTCTTATGCAACCATTAGGATCTGTAACTGTAACAGAAACATTATATACTCCTATTTGTGTATATATATGTGAAGGATTTTCCAATGTTGAACTGCCTCCGTCACCGAAATCCCATATATATGTAAGAGGCGAGAGTCCGCTGGTTGTATTTTGAAATTGAACGTTGGTGGGCGCTACACATGCATTGGACGGATTTGCAATGACGTGAATCACCGGAATTGGTGATACATGAGCGACCGGACTGATAATAACAGAAGCGCCGCACCCATTGGTATCTGTTACCTCAAGCATAACATTCCATGTGCCGGGGATATAATATGAATATGCGGGATTTTGCAGAACGGAAGAACCGCCGTCTCCGAATTCCCAGTACCATTGACTTACAGGGGCGCTCCCGGGAAGCGACTGGTCGGTAAACGTAAGCGAAATTGGCAGGCATCCGTCAGGGTTTCCGGAGAATGTAAAATGAGCGTCCGGCTTTGCAAAAACAATAATATTTCTGGTATAAGTATCAGTTTGAGTTCCGTTACTGACTGTAAGTGAAACAACATAATTGCCGTCATACAGATAATTTATTGACCAGGGATCTTCAAGTGTGGAGGTCTGGCCATTTCCGAAATTCCAGAAGTATGTCAATGTCCCGCTTCCACTGCTTTGATTAGTATAAGTTACCATCAACGGCTCACATCCTGATGAATCGGAAACTGTAAAGTATGATGTAACCTGCCCTTTTAAAACAAATGAAATAATAATAAAAATAATTGCAAATATGAATTTCATCAGTTATGTTTTCAATTATTACTCCTGTTGTACATTTACAATTCTATATATAAGCGAAATATACAACAAATTGCTTAATGATTGCTATTGCTGATGATATTTTTTTAAAGAAAAATCTGAACAGCGAAAACTGCCTGAATGTAGATTTGTGTATATGTATTTGCCATATTTTATTTGTTTTGTCCCTGCGGGACAAATGTATTACTTTTTTATTTTTATAAATATTTTGCCCCTGACGGGGCAATGCGTGTAACAACTATTTCGGATACATCTCATGGCAGACTCTGAGAATACTACAGAGATTTTTCACTGCCTATATTTGCTTTTTCATTTCTCCGATCCCGTAGGGATCAAATATTTATAAAAAATAACAAGACTAATGAACTGTCCCATCGGGACAGAACCCTGATTAAAAATGTAATTTCGCCTCTTATGGTAAATTGCTTATTTTTACCGTCTAATGAGTTCAACATCAAAAACCCGGAACTGGTTTTCGCTTTTTACTTCAAATTTTCTTGGAGTATTCAATAACAATTTTGTAAAGAATCTCGTTTGCTTTGTTGCAGCAGGCTGGGTCTTCGGCGATCCAAAAGACAATGCTGTAATTGTTTCGCTTGCATCCGGCTTATATGTTGTATCGTACATTTTCTTTTCTCCCCTTGCAGGACGTTATGCCGGCATGTACAATAAAAGAAGGGTAATGATTGTCGCGCGTATTGCAGAGATCCCCATATTCGTTTTGATAATTGCAGGATTCTGGTTTAAAAACGTATCAACTGTAATGACCGGCATTTTTCTTCTTGGGCTGATAAGTACTTTATTCTCTCCATCGAAATACGGACTGATTCGCGACATCGGAGGAGAGAAAGGCATACCCTTCGGGACCGGTACGATGGAAATGCTTACAATGCTTGGCGTACTGGCGGGAACTATTGTTGCTTCATATTTATCAGATCATTACAGTTTTGTGATCTATATACTTATTTCTTTGATAGGCGGTATGGCTGCCCTTGCAGCAATTATGGGGCTCAAAGTAACTGAAAGTCCCCCCGAAAAGAATCCTGATGACACTATCAACCCCGTTAAATTTCTTGTAAAAAGTTTCCGCAGGTCATCTGAAATAAAAGGCACAAACCTGATCGTTGCGGGACTTGCGGGATTCTGGATGACGGGCAATATGATACAGATGAACCTGATGGTGCACTGTCCGAACGCATTAAAAATGTCGAATACAGAAACCGGTATTGTAATGATAGTTGCTGCGCTGGGCATTGGAATCGGGAGTTTTCTTACGGGACTGTTGTCGAAAGGAAAAATACTGGTTACATTCACGGCTATGGGGGGCATGGGCCTTGCTGCCTGCATGACGACTGTCTTTATGCTTGAACCTTCGGGCTGGCT
>CAZEWB010000070.1:0-10273 GCA_964515655.1 uncultured Bacteroidales bacterium | reverse complement strand
GATAATCCCCTGCACATACGACTGGATAGATTACTCGGGCCAGGACTCATTGTACCGGGTATTTAACGGCACAATAAAATATATCGATAAGGGTGAATGGTATCCCGGGACCGGGACATTCCGGCTCTGCAACGAAAAAGGAGATATCATTTCCAAAAAACCTTACGAGTGGATGGAGTACCTGTACAACGAAAGAATGCTGGTAAAAAGCAACGGCAAGTTTGGCTTTATCGACAGATACGGGAATGAAGTGATCCCATGCATTTACGACAAGGCCGGGACATTTGATTACTATAACTCCGAGAACACCGAAGTTGAGATGAACGGAAAAGTATTCAGGATAGATAAGAACGGAAAAACTCTGGAATGATGAACGGTATTCCTTTTTATCTCCTTTCCTTTCTGCTCGCTTTTAACAGCTTCTTTCGGGACGATAAGCTTGCACAAAACCCCCTTCCCGTCATTCCGGACCTGTTCCGGAATCTCACAATGCCCATTAACAAACACATATGGGCGCAGGGCAGTAGAGAGATTCTGAAACAAGTTCAGAATGACGGGTTGTGTGGAGTGGGCATTAGTCATTCCATGTGTGAAAATAAAAGTGCATGCATTTTTAAAGATCCCCTGGATGACCTTGCCGAATTCAATACCCGTTATAAAGATGAAATTAAAAATGCTTCCTTTCATTATAATGAGGTCAGGAGCGACATCTGCAGCCAGTCGGCACGTTTTAAAACAGACTCGTTGATCATAAGCGCAATTGTTTTTCCCGAACTCATCCGTTATTCGATCTACCGTGATTTTATGGAAACAACCGTAATGGAATATTTGTATGTTGAATACGGTCCTAAGGCCTCGGATTTCTCGATAGGAATGTTCCAGATAAAACCATCATTTGCTGAATTACTCGAAAATGAAGTACAGAATTATGACGGGCTGAAAAAATATTCTGTCATTACAAATTACAAGTCATCTGACATTAAGGAGACCCGCAAAGAAAGAATTGAGCGCCTGGGATCATCACTCTGGCAGATCATTTACATGAACTGCTTTTATTCCTTAATGGAACTGAAGTTTAAAAATGTTGCCTTTGCAGACATCAAAGACAAGATCCGCTTTTATGCCACCTGCTATAATCTCGGCTTCAACTGCAGCAATGACGAGATCCTGAAATGGACCACAAGAAAAACATTTCCCCACGGCTACAATTCCACAAGGAAGAATTATTGTTACGGTGATATTTCGTTGATGTTTTATTATATGCTTAAAACGGGGTAGGCCGGCAAGCCCCAAATTCCAGGACCCGGGATCCAAATTCCAATTTTCAAGAACCAATTTCCAAACAAATCCAAAATAACAAGCACAAAATCCGAACAGTCGCTTACGCCAGAGGTGTCGGAAGACCGAAGTCGGAAGTCCGAAGTATGGCTTCCGTCTCCGGTTTTGAATTTCGGTATTTTGAAATTTGAATTTGTTTGTGATTTGTGATTTTGAATTTGGATTTTTATTCTATTATTATTTTTTCAATATGAGTTTCTTCGTTGTTAGTTATTCGCAATATATAAATTCCCTTTGTTAAACCGCTGACATCAATACATGTTGTATTTGCGAATACTTTTCTTTTTTGGATCCTTCCCTGAATACTACATATTTCGAGTGTTGAGCTCAGGTTAACCGATGTAACAATATATAGTTTGTCTGTCGCCGGATTCGGGTATACTGAAATTGTATTATTTGTTTCATCATCTTCTATACCCGAATATGATGATGCAGAATAAGTGTAAGAGGCAGTATTATTTTCATGAATTGCAGAATCCACATTCATAACTGCCATTATGACCTTATTATAATTTACACCTAAGCCATCGGCAATAAATGTAGCATGGTTTAAGCTATCTAAAGGAACTCCAATAATACTATCGATGTGGTTATTTGTGGTAGTTTTTAAAATAAAATCAATTCTGAATTTCGAACCAGGCTGACCCTGAAACTCTATTGTTATGGGGTTCGAAACAGAGGATGTAAATGAAATATAATCCGAGCCATAAGGAGTTACCGCGGCATTTTTTAATCCAGTTGGAAATGAGTTATAGTTCGCAGAAACATAACAGGAAGAAAATCTGTAATGTGCATATGAATATTTTCCACCCATATAAACCGAGTCGTCAGCGTAATTTGCAATAATAAATTGTTCAAATGCATCATCAAATGATTCGGAATAACCAAGCTCATCCAATGTGCTTTCGATACCATAAATTCCGTTTAGCTGATCGCTGATCAATGCAGAAATGTAATTCCATTCACCAAAATGTTCGTACATAAACAACATAAATAATTTTGCCTGATTGTAGTTAGAGAAGTATATAAGTGGTTTATCGGGGTTATTAGAAAAAAAGGTCTGATTATCTAAAATATTGTGCTGATAAATATTTTCAGTAAGATAAATTGCAGCAAAAGTCGAAAAACCCTCATCAACCCATACGTCCTCCCAAAATTTTACCGGAGAAATAACGGGTTCAGGAGAATGATCCTGTTGCCAATGCAACAAATGCCCATACTCATGCGCAACTATTCCGGCAGCATAATTAAAGTCGCTTGCGGATATATATATTATTTCTCTTTCGCTGCTGTGTCTGTTCCAAAGGGAATATACCACCGAATCGGACATTTGCTGGCCCGGGTCAAAATATCCGCTCCAATCTGATTCATTTAATACCAGAATAAAAATATTTGAATCATTGTCGAAAACATCCGGGACGGGGCCATAACGAAAAGTAAGAGAATCGTAAAAATGAAAGTCAAATGTGTGCACAAAAGAATCAATATCAGTTTGCAAAGGCTGTGCTGCAGAATCTTCGACAAAAACATAACAATGATCTCCGACGTTTTTACAAATTGCATTAACCAGTCGTTGTGGTGAACCCTGCAATGGAGGCCAGTCGATATAAGTTACCGACCAGAATTGTAATGTGTCGCCAACATGATATTGCGAAAAACAGGGGCTTTGTTTTCCAATAAAAGCGATAATAATGATAATTATAAGTTTGAAGTGTTTCATATGATTTTGTCTGTGATTGTCATTTATTTAATGTTATTTACCTAATCATAATGGAATCTGCACTTGGCAATTAATATTTCATTATCCTTAACCTGATAGATCAGCCGGTGCTCTCCGTCAATCCTTCGGGACCAGAATCCTTTATACTTATGTTTCAGGGGTTCGGGTTTTCCGATTCCCGAAAATGGAGTTCGTGAAATGTCTTTTAGCAATCCGTTAATTCTGTACAGCATCTTTTTGTCTGTCTTCTGCCAGTATAAATAATCTTCCCAGGATTCGTCAACGAAAATATATTTCATTACTCAAGAGTGTTTTTCTGAAATGAAGATCCTTTTTTCAATTTTTCAATTGCGGAATCCAGCCTTTTCTCGTTAATTTTTGATGATAATTCATGATGTGTTGCATTTAAAGAATTATATTCATCCAAAGACATCAGAACAACACCCTTGTCTTTACCTCTGTTGATTATCAGGGTTTCAAAATTCTCAGTCACACGGTCAAGATACCTTTTAATATCTTTTCGGAAATCAGAAATTGTTGTTGTTAGCATATTAAATCATTTTTATGTACATGGGCGAGTACAAATATAAGTACAAATAATTAGAATACCAAATCTTGTCGGGGATAAATTTAAACCCGAATTACGCAATAGAAAAACACAAACCTCAAACGCCTCTGCAGGCGTAAGCTACCCTACCGATACCTTGCTATGGTCTATGGTCATGGCAGCGGGACTGGTTGTAGGTCATAGTCTTTGGTAAACAACAACTATTACAGCCGCATATTTGCAGAAGCAGCGTATCTGGTATAACCGATAGCGCCAGCAGCGCAAGCCCTGACCAAAACCCTGGACATAACCTGCTGCTAAGACCTTTAACCACGACATTTCTGCAGAGCAAGTGCAATGCTATAAAAATGAAAGCATGTCAGATGCAGGTAAATCACCCCTGGAATTTGGGTCTTGGTTCTTGGGTCTTGGAATTTGTGTTTTACTTCATCGCCTTTATTTTCTCCAGCAGTTCCGATGTCCCGGTATAATCCTGTTCAGTTTTCTTTGCAAGTTCTATTGCCTTTTCGGCCGCTGCTTTCGCTTCGGCTTTTTTGCCCACCTTATACAGTAATGCCGCATAGGTGTCGGTATTGAAATATTCCTGTCTCAGATCCACCGACCTTTTGGCCCATCCAACGGCAATTTCAAGATATTTGGCATCCTCCACATGCTCATAAAAAGGCCAGGCGAGATTATTTAAATTCATGTATTCCTCTTCGTCTTTGGGAACATATTTTTCGACGTACTCAACAGATGTGGCGGCATATCCGGTCCAGTTCTCAGTTCTGGTATAAAACCCGAGATCAGTTTCACATATAACCTTACCGGCGGATTTCAGATCAAGCTTTTTCAGTTCGGATATGATGTCCTTATACTCTACAGTATCTATTTCCATGCTGTAATAAACCATCCGGCCAAGAGCATCCGAAAAAGAAGCAACTATCACTTCATCTACAGCATCTTTTTTGTAAAGTATGTAAAAGGAGTCGCGTTTTGAAACCAGATCGTTGAATTCAGATGAATGAAGTTCCACCCCGAAATTCCGCATGACAAACCAGTTCAGACTATCCTGGGCTTCAGGTTTTATGCTGTAGAATTTATCCTTTTCATCTTGTATTCCCAGACACGAAGCCTGTCGTAATGTCATATATGAAATAAGTTCTATTCTCGATATGGCGCCGGCTTCGTACTTGTCATTAAAAAAGGAATACTGCTTTTCTGGCACGATGGCCTCTTTGCCTGCTTCAAGAAATTTCTTTACAGGATACGCACCGCTTACTCTGTGGAGGAGCTTTCCATCGCTGCTAAGAAAAATAAAAGTCGGATAACACTGCACGTCGTATTTCTTTGCAATATCTGTGCCCTCGCCATTTTCCATATCGAAGGAAGCATTTATAAAATTCTGATTGTAGAAAGTCCCAATGGTATCGTTGGGGAATACATTCTTTACCATCCATTTGCAGGGACCGCACCAGGTGGTATAGCAATCAATAAAAATTATTTTATTCTCAGTTTTTGCCTTTTTTAGAAGTGCATCCAGGCTTGAAGATTCGTCCTCAAAACGAATTCCGTTCTGGGCGGATACTGCGGTAATTCCTATAACTATTAACAGAAAAAGGATTGATTTTTTCATATGATTATTTTTTAAATTGATCTCCTGTTTACATATCCTTACGTACATGTTTCTTTTTTTATTCATTTAAACTCTTAATCAGATCCGCAACAAAAATATATGCATCGAATACCTGGCCATCGAAGAATATGCCTTCATTAGGAAGCAAATTGGTTTTTATTTGAAAGTCAATTTCACCAAGTTTATTATTGATATTGTGTACATCCTCTTCTAACCTGTTTATACGTTGGTTTACCGCATAACCCTTGAGGAGATATTCTTTAAGTACTTTGTTGGCCCAGATACGAAACTGAGTGCCTCTTATACTATTTACACGATATCCGACAGAAATAATCATGTCGAGGTTATAGTGGACTATGTCGCGGGAAACTTTTCTGCCACCCTCAAATTGAACAGTTCGGAATTTCCGAACAGTTGCAGATTCCTCTAGTTCTTTCGATTGAAAGATATGCTTAATATGTTCACTTATGTTTGCCTTACTACTGGTAAATAAATCTACGATCTGAGTTTGAGTCAACCATAAAGTTTCATCTTCTATCCTCACCTCAAAACGGGCAGAAAGTTCATCAGACTGATATATTATTATTTCGTCTTTCATTTTAGTATGTTAAATCTATATGTAAATATACTACAAAATCCGGAATTACAGAATAGATCGGTTAATTACGATTATTGAAACTAATTCGTTATTTTTGCTGTTAGCCCCGGTGTTCATTTTTAACAATACGACTGGTTAATCTTTATGTTTTATTTTGACTTAAATAAATATTTTTCGAAAAAATCATTAAAGCACATCTTTTTAAATAAATATTATTTATTGTTGTTTGTAATTCCTGTAATGTTTACAATTGCCGGGGCAGATGTAAAGAATCAATTAACACACTACGATTTAAACACAGTTGATGCCGAAATGGCTTATTTATATAATGGGTTAATGATAACTCAGGGCTGGATTTGCCATTTTGTTGATCATCCCGGTATTCCTTTGCAATATATTTCGGCGGGAGTAATACTGGTAGTAAATATGTTCAGGGATTTAAGCATTGAAGAAGATGTTATTAAAAATCCGAATTTGTACTTACATGCCATTACTTATACCATAATATTCATTCAATCATTATTACTTCTAATTGTTGGTGTTTTTTCATCAAGCTTATATAAAAATATTTTTGCGGGGTTATTTATTCAATTAACTCCTTTTATATCCGTGTATTATCTGGGCATGGCGAATCGGTTGATGCCCGAATATTTTTCGTTAACGGCTATTATATTATTGTTTTTATTTATAAGTAAATATGTACATGATATTGAAAATGGGATTATACGTAAAAAATGGTTTTATCCGCTGGTGTTTGCATTAATATTTGGGTTCGCCATAAGTATTAAAATTACACTTGCTACCATCGGAATTATTCCGTTTCTAATTATTAAAGGATATAAGAATAAACTGTTATATGCCTTATTCTCTGTTCTTAGCGCTGTTTTTTTCTTAACTCCGGCCATAAACAGGTGGAGTTACTTTAGCAGCTGGGTATCAAAACTATTTATTCACAGCGGGCAATATGGGCAAGGGGATGCTAATATTGTTGATGTTAGTCTTTATAAAGAAAATATAATTTCGATAAATGATAATTTCCCTTTTTTAATATATTTAGGAGGAGCATTAATTATCCTGGGATTTGTATATTTTATACCAAAACTAAAACTTAAGGTAAAGAATGATTTGCTTTATTACTCATTTGTAAGTTTTACGCTTGTATCTGCTATTTCAATTTTAATTATTGCCAAGCAATTAAATTTATGTTATATACAACCTTATATTTTAATGTTGGTTCCAGCGCTTTTACTGTTTTTATTAATATTGCAGCGGAATAATGTTTTAAAAAGAGTAGTTTTTCCAGTTGTCTTTTTTATCTTTTTGCTTTTTTCCTTTTGGGAAACTTTACCTGCTTTTGATTGTGTACAATCAAACAGTATAGACAGACAATACTCTCAAAAAATAATTAATGAGAAATACAGAGATTTGCCCATAGCTGCGGTTTCAAATTATTATGGTTCTCCTTATTTCGAATACTCAGTTCATTATGGTGGAGCCTATAGCCGGAAAAAAAGAAGACAGGATTTATTGCCTGTAATATTAAAAATATCTCCTGATTTTTACTCGTATCATTCCTGGAACAGACGATTTAATTATTGGGATGAGTCATCGTATTCCTTAACTCAATTAGTAAATAAATTTGATAGTTTATACTTGTATTTAGGAGACCTGGAAATGTTCAATTATTATCAGGACAGATTATCGGGAATAAATAAAAGCGTTGAATTTAAAAAGGATCTGCTTTTTTCGAATGATAAATCGGGAGAGTATCTTTATAAAGTTATTAATACAAAAATTAAAGATTGGTCAATTAAAATTGATTTTGATAGTATTGATAGTGAAGGTCTTTTTGTTGTTAAAGATTTTCATGTTAAACTATGGAATAATAAAAGTGAAAGTAATTTACATTCTTTATCCGGAAATTACAGTTCACAAACATCTGTTCAGAATCCAATTGGTTTTATTGGTAAATTATCGGATGTTGAATTAGGTGAGACTTATACCTTTTCTGCCTGGAAATTAAAGAATGGAAATACAAATTCGTCTCTGGTATTTGAAGTTAAGAATATGAATAAATTATATAAAACGGGATCTGAAATAATTGAAGAAAAAAACGGATGGGAAAGAATTCAGATTCAATTAATAATTAACGATAATTTGTATGGCGAAAATGTGAGCTTTTTTACCAGTCAGAATAATGATACAATTCCGGCTTTCTGGGATGACGCATTAATTGAAAAAACGTCACCAAATTCATTTTCATCTGCAATTAAATCTTTAAATAATAAATATATCGGCATTATATCTTCTGAGAATACCTCAAATTTATTTGCCGATAAAGATAATGCCGGTTCGTGTGAGTTTTTTACTTTTATTGAAGTTGATAAGAATATATTTATTATTGTTGATTGTGATGGAAAATACTGGGGGGCGGATAACAGTAATGACGGCGTACTAATTGCGAATAGTGATATAATAGGAGCAAGGGAAAAGTTCACAGTCAGAATTATTAATGGAAAGTACATGTCCATTAAGTCTTCAAATGGAAAATTTGTATCTCTTAATAATAATGGCCTCTTATCTGCAAATGCTGATAAAATAAGAAGAAATGAAATATTTGAAATTAAATTTAACTATATATACTAATTTATATCGAGTAGTTCCATTATTTCATTTCTGATCTGAATAAAGTCCTTTCTATCTTCTGCTGTCTCTTCTTCGATTATAAGTTTACCAGAATCAAACAAACTATTAATTCTTTTCAATAAGTCAACGCAATCTGCAAATGGCACAATAATCCCATCTTGACAATTTTTTTGTAATGAATTTTCTGCGTCTTCCAGACTCGCAAAGATTAATGGTTCCCCGGAACCATCATCTTTACAAATAATGTTTATACTTCCATTAAAGTTGTCTATTTGTAAATAACTCATATTTATTTTAATAATATAATCATTTTATGCATCAACTTCCAAAGTTACTAATATTTTGTCAATTATCATAAAGTTTTTATATAACCTACTAACATTTCTCACTTCATAAGCGTGTGTAGTATGCAATGGGCAGCATCCTTCGACACGCCTGCATTTTCTTTCCTATGTAAAAAATCTTTCCCTTGCAGGCGGCTCAGGATGACAGGGTGGTGGGTTTTTAGGTTATAGTTAAGAAAAAGGGGAGTGTCACTCTGAGCCCGCCCGGTGCAAGCAATTATGTTTGTTAAATGTAAATGGCGGTGTCGAAGAGTGTGCGTGGGCATGTGCGTAATACTAATAATTTTCCAGGTGAGAAATGTCAGTAACCTATTAATGCAATACAGCGATTTTTTTCTAAATTTGTAACGCCATTCCATCATTTAATTGAACATTTATGAAAATCATCACAGTAATTTTCCTTGCAATAATTCTTTTTAATCTGAATTACCTGAATGCACAGGTTTTTCATACGTCATGGAATTCCGGAACAGGCATACCCTATCATCAGTCGTTCGACATGAGTACCGGTTTCCATTCATTTGCATTTACCGGCGACGGTAATGTGGCCTTCCTTCTTAAGCAGGATAAGAGCATACGTATTTTCGATATGACGTCGGGAGAAAAAGTAAGTGATATTGCTATTCAGGCCGGTGCAAAAGATATGTATTATGATGACGGCAATTTGTATGTTTTGTACAATGATGCTGTTTCTGTCATTTCATTAAACTGTGAAATTACCGAAACCCATTTTTTGCAGAACAACGATAAATCTGAAAAAGTAACAGTGAATGATGGTGTCATTTATGTTCACAGCACAAACAACCGGACATGGAAATACACGCCCGGAAACTCAGCGCCGACGGTGTTTCCGCAAAACAAATACCTGTTTGCTGATGGAATTTCGGTAAGCACTGCTAAAACTTCAAATCATAGTTTTGTATTAAACTTCAATGATCTTAAAAAGACATTCACTACCGTTCAGAAACTTGCCTCTGCCTCTGTTGTCGGCTGTTCAAACGGCAATATTTACATTGATGTTCAGTATATCGTCCATGAAATTCCTTTGAAAGTTGTACGTGAAATATGGATAGTTTCCGTTTCGGGCAACGGTTTTTCAAATACTGCCAGCAAAGTTTCCATCCCCGACTGTTATTACATTTTCGTTAAAAACGATATTCTCGTAAATTCCGAAGGATGCTACTATTCACTCACAACTCCGGCCGGTATTGAAATTTATAAAGTTGAAGAAGGAACGGAGATACCGCTTGCGGAAGAATACAGCGGTTATCATTTCAATAATAATCTGCTGCCATCCGAAGAAGGAAAAATTCCCGAAACCGGGGAAACAAAAACTCCCATTACCCGGACACAGATAATTGCAAATGCAGAACCTTACGAAACACACACTTGGTACTGCAAAAAACAACCAAACACACCCACCACACCCAACACACCCAACACA
>CAZEWB010000069.1:0-10373 GCA_964515655.1 uncultured Bacteroidales bacterium | reverse complement strand
CATTTTAGACACGGATTTCACGAATTTACACGAATTAGTGTCTATGCGTCCAATTGCATGAAATTCCTATATGTTATTTAAAGTGTGGGAAACACGAGGCCGGGAGTTGGCAGTAGGGAGTTGGCAGTAGGCAATTGGCAGTAGGCAATGCCCACCGTCCCTGCCCGACTCAACTTCGCGCTTCGTGCCCCCGACTTCCCACACTTTAAATAAACATACAACTTTTTTATTCGTGATAATTCGTGATAATTCGTGAAATCCGTGTCTTTTTTTATAATTTCGTGCTCCGTTTTCGTTATCCGGAATGAAATACTTTCTTTACATAGTACTGATATTCTCCTGTCTTCAGGCACAATCGCAGCTCACAAAAATAATGGGCAAAGTCACCGATGCACAGACAAACGAGCCTTTGCCTTTTGTATCTATCGCTTTACGCAACACAAAGATCGGCGTTATAACCGACATGAACGGCAACTACAAGTTCGAGACCTCGGTCCGTTCCGATTCCATCATTGCAACTTACTTAGGCTTTCAGCGAAAAGCAATAAAAATCACAAATGGTAAATTCCAGACCATCAACATCCAGATGAAATCAACTTCACTCGAACTGAACGAAGTCACAGTATCATCAAAAAAGCGTCAGCGTACAAAAGACGAGCTTGCCCTTATGCTTCTTGACAAAATGATGGAAGTAAAAGACAAGAATAACATAGAAAAACTCAGTGCTTTCGAATACGAGACATACAACAAGATACAGTTCGACATGAACAATATTACGGATGAATTCAAGAACCGTAGGTGTTAAAGCCGTTTAAATTCATTTTCGAATATGTTGACACATCTACAGTTAACGGCACTGTTTTTCTTCCGGTTTTTATTATTGAATCGTTGTCGGACTTTTATTTCAGGACAAATCCCAAGACCGAAAGGGAAGTCATGAAAGCCACCCGCGCTTCGGGCCTTAAGAATGAAAGTCTTAATGAATTCATGGGGAACATGTATATAAAGGTAAATATTTATGATAATTACATCGATATCTTCGGAAAAGGGTTTGTGAGTCCCGTAGCAGGACTTGGTCGGCTTTATTACCGTTATTACCTTCTGGACAGTACTTTTGTTGAAGACAACTGGTGTTATCACATGGCATTTGTCCCGAAGATAAAACAGGATTACACATTTAACGGAGACTTCTGGGTTACGGATACAACTTATGCGATAAAGAAGATCAACTTTAAAATAGATAAAAACGTAAACCTGAACTTCGTCAATAACTTTGAGATAACCCAGACGTTCACTTATGTTGACACTACGATATGGATGCTGAGCAAGGAAGAAATGGTAATTGACTTCAACCTCTTCGAAAATCCTAATCAGGCTATGGGATTTTTCGGAAGAAAAACAACAACATATCGTAACCATGTCATAAACAAACCGCGTGAAGATGAATTTTACCAAAGCACTACCAGCATTATTGTAAATGAAGATGCCGGTAATAAGGATGAATCCTACTGGAAAGAAGTACGCCACGAAGACCTTACTGACAAAGAGAAGCAGATATATGCAATGGTGGATACCATCAAAAAAATTCCTGCATTCCGTACATATTACGACATTATCAGTATGATCGCCACATATTATTATGTATGGGGAAAAGTAGAACTCGGACCATATTTTACTGCCTTCAGTTTCAACGATGTTGAAGGAGCGAGGTTCAGGGCCGGGGCGCGCACCAGCAACGATTTCAGCACAAAGCTGATGATGGAGGCCTATACGGCTTATGGTGTAAAAGATGAAAGATTCAAGTTCGGAGGAAACTTCATCTACCTGTATGATAACAATCCGAGGCGTGGCTTCGGCGGCGAGTTCAAGCACGACCTGGAACTTCTGGGGCAAAGCGTAAATGCTTTCAGGGAAGATAATATCTTATCATCAGTTCTAAGGCGAACTCCAAACATTAAACTTAACATGGTGGAAGAATACCAGATGCACTATGAACACGAATGGTTCCAGGGTTTTTCCAACACTTTCCGCGTTATGCACCGCAATCAGTTCCCTGTAAGCGGAACAAAGCATTTTACATACATGCAGAACGGTGATACTTTAAACAGGCACTCAATAAGAACATCCGACATTTCAATAGCAACACGCTTTGCTTATGACGAAAAATTCGTGATGGGCGAATTCGAACGTATGAGTCTGGGAACAAAGTATCCTGAAATTGACTTTGTATATACGTATGGCATTCCTGACCTTCTGGACGCCAATTTCGAATATCACAAGGTTGAACTTAATATCTACGACTGGTTCAACACATACCCTGTAGGATATTCAAAGTACATTATTAATGCCGGAAAGATATTCGGCACCCTTCCCTACCCTCTTCTTAAGCTGCACGAGGGTAACGAAACATATTCCTTCGACCCCTTCTCGTTTAACCTTATGAACTATTACGAGTTTGTCAGCGACCAGTATTTAAGTTTGTATTACAGTCACCAGTTCGACGGCTTTTTCCTTAATAAGTTTCCTTTGCTGCGAAAGTTAAAATGGCGTGAAGTAGTGTGGACAAAAGGAGTTATAGGAAGCCTCGAAGATAAGAACAGGAACATGATGGCATTCCCCGAAAACCTCTTTACTCTTGACAGATCCACCGGCTTTACTAATCTTAAGCCATACATGGAGGCCGGGGCAGGCATTGAAAATATCTTCCGCCTTCTCCGTTTTGATGTTGTATGGAGAATGACTTACCTCGACCATCCCAATATATCGAAGATCGGGTTCAGGTTCAGTCTGCAGATTAAGTTCTGACCAGTTGACAGTCAACAGTCGGCAGTCATCAGTCGGCAATTGACAGTCGGCAATTGACAGTCGGCAATTGGCAGTCGGCAGTCATCAGTCGGCAATTGACAGTCGGCAATTGGCAGTCGGCAGTCATCAGTAGGCAATTGACAGTCGGCAATTGGTAGTCGGCAGTCATCAGTAGGCAATTGACAGTCGGCAGTTGACAGTCGGCAGTCAACAGTCGGCATTATGCAAAACAAACCTTTACAGATTCGCAAGTTCAGTTATCAGTTCCTGTTCTGTTACAGTATGAAATGTCAGCAATTGATTTAATAATGTTGTAACTAAGGCGGGCATTCCAGCTGCTAATTATACCCATTCCAGCCACGGAAGACTTTTCCGTGCAGTTCCGTGTTTTGGTGTTTTAGTGGCAAAATAACTGTCCCTCATTCCTGCCACGAAATCACGAAATCACAAAATCACCAAATCCCACTAAAAAGATAATTCGTGTAATCTGCGTCTTAATGTGAATCCCTCTCATTAGACATGGGGAGAACGAAGAAGGAAGCCGGAGACAACCTTCGGTCTTCCGTCACTTTAATTCTTTCAGCTAATTTATGATTTCCCGTTTTGAAGTTTCACAAAATATTAATAAGTTTGGACTTTAATCAATATGTTTTATATGAAGAAGATTATTGTTCCCATCGACTTTTCGAAAGACTCCATTAATGCACTGGAGCATGCTGTGTGGATATCCAACGCTGTCGGCGCCGACCTGAGAATAATTCATGTAACCAAATCGAAGAATTTCGAGATGCCATTTCATATCGAGAATTTCGATAAAATGATAGGCAAGTCTCTTGAGGATTTCATGCAGCTGATCTATAAAAAATACAAGAGCAAGGTCAAATGCAAACTCGACTATAAGATTCGCATAGGAAAAGTATACCGCGAGATCGTCAACCAGGCAAAATACGATGACGCTTACATGATCATCATGGGTACTCACGGCGTAAGCGGTTTCGAAGAAATGTGGATAGGCAGCAACGCATACAGGGTCGTTTCGAATGCCCCGTGCCCTGTGCTTACCATACGTCATGGTTTTCTGAGATGCGTGGTAAAGAACTTTGTTTTACCAATTGATGTTACATCAGACACCAGGAAGAAGGTGCCTTTTACAGCTGAATTGGCAAAGTTTCTTAAATCAAACGTACATGTATTACTTGTTTCCGAATCGTCATCGCCGACGATCAAGAAAAAAATTGATAATTACGGCAAACAGGTTCAGGAATACCTTACAAAAGCAGGTGTAAGAAATGTTCTTGCCTATGGTATAGGTGATAATATTACTGATGAAACAATTAACTATGCAAAGTCTATAGGCGCTGATCTGATCTCTATTATGTCTGAGCAACCTGAAAATCCCCAGAACCTTTGGCTTGGCGCATATGCCCAGCAGATGGTCAACCATTCTCCTCTGCCTGTACTTAGTCTTCGTCCCGAATTTTAATATGATGAGACCCGTTTTTCTGGCAATTTTATTATTAGTAACGTTTTCTGCATTTTCACAGGGACAGGGGAAAATCACCATAAACCAAAGTCCTCAGATCGCTGCAATGATCGACAAGCATATTGAGCTGAACGATAAATTCAGGGGGTTCCCGGGTTTCCGTATTCAGATTTATTTTGGTAACGGGAACAAGGCCAAGGAAGAAGCTCTGAGGATCAGAAATTCATTTACCGAACAGTTCAGTAACATCGAAAGTTATATTTCGTTCCAGACGCCATTCTTCAAAGTAAGGGTGGGCGACTTTGTAACAAGGTACGAAGCATATCTTGCATTTCAGGAAATATCAAAAAAATACCCTCAGGCTTTTTTAGTCGAAGACCTGATAAATCCCCTTAAGTAATGGCAGTACGAAGTAAGATCTCCAATCCATCTCAACTAAAAGAGATCGCCCGGAAAATCCGAATCGACATCGTACGCAGTCTTGCAGAAGCCGGTTCGGGACATCTTGGCGGTTCTCTTGACCTTGCAGATATTTTTACCGTTCTGTATTTTAACGAGATGAATCTAGACCCGGAAAAACCCGACTGGCCTGAACGTGATTATCTTATTCTTTCTATCGGCCATGTTGCGCCTGTCCTGTATACGACCCTTGCACACGCAGGATATTTTCCCACTGAAGAACTTATGACACTGAGAAAATTAGGCAGCAGGCTGCAGGGACATCCGGGCAGGGATAAAGGATTACCGGGAATAGAATGCTCTACCGGTTCACTGGGTCAGGGACTTTCTGTTGCTACCGGCATTGCCCTGGCATTGAGTCACGACAACAAAAAAAACCGTGTATATTGTGTCCTTGGCGACGGTGAACTTCAGGAAGGCCAGAACTGGGAAGCTGCTATGTGCGCAGCACATTACGGTCTTTCAAATCTAATTGCTGTTATCGACAGGAACCACTGCCAGATAGACGGCTACACTCACAAAGTAATGAACGTTGACCCTCTTTTCAAAAAATGGTCTTCTTTCGGATGGAAACCCATTATGTGCGACGGCCACGATTTCCACGAAATAAAAAAAGCGCTGAACATTGCCCGTGAAACTACAGAACAGCCTACCGTAATAATTGCACAAACCACGATGGGAAAAGGAGTGGGTTCAATTGAAAATGATTACACCTGGCACGGTAAGGCGCCGACGCAGGAACAGGCACGACAATTTATTGAAGAAATATTAAGGCCCGTATGAGACAGTATCAGAACAGGGCTTCGAAACCTACAAAGAGCGGATATGGCGAAGGACTGCTGGAAGCAGGACTGCGAAACGACAATGTAATTGTTCTGGGCGCTGATATTACCACTTCTACCGGTACTAACCTTTTTGCAAAACAAGTCCCTGATCGTTTTTACTCCATAGGTATTGCCGAACAGAATGTCGCATGCATTGCGGCAGGAATGGCGCTGTACGGGAAAATTCCTGTATTCTGCACCTATGCCGTATTTACTGCTTTCCGCGCTGCCGACCAGATCCGCGTATCGATCTGCTACAACAACATTCACGTCGTTATCGGCGGAGCTCATGCCGGTATCTCCGTAGGACCTGACGGCGCTACACACCAGGCTCTCGAAGACATTGCTGTTATGAGGGCTCTCCCAAACATGACCATTTTCTCACCCTGCGATTCTACGCAGTCACGTCTTGCCACAATTGCAGCGATAGAAGAGATAAAAGGCCCCGTTTATATACGTTTCGGCCGCGAAGCAGTTCCCGATTTCACACCTCCCGACATACCTTTCATCCCCGGCAAAGGTCAAACTATGGTTGATGGCAATGACCTTACCATAATCAGCACAGGACATATGACATGGGAAGCGATACAGGCCGCCGGTATGCTGGAAACAGAAGGAATACAGGCAAGGGTAATAAATATTCACACTATTAAACCGATAGATACAAATCTCATTCAGGCAGCTGCAGAAGAAACCGGAGCCATTGTAACTGCAGAAGAACACCAGATAAAAGGAGGATTGGGCAGCGCTATAGCAGAAGTTATCTGTAAAACACACCCGGTGCCAATTGAGTTTGTAGGCGTCAACGACAGTTTCGGTGAATCGGGACAACCCGCCGAGTTAATGGAGAAATACAGCCTGACATCAAATGATATTTATGCCGCTGCAATGAAAGTTATAAAAAGAAAAAGATCATGAGCGATGCCATCAAACACGAATGCGGAATAGCATTTATTCGTCTGCGCAAACCTCTTGAATACTATAAAGTCAAGTACGGCACATGGATGTACGGTATAAACAAACTGTGGCTGCTGATGGAAAAACAGCACAACAGGGGTCAGGACGGAGCAGGAGCAGTTTGTCTTAAACTTAACCTGAGACCCGGAAAGCAGTACCTTAACCGCTACCGCTCAAATTCGCAGTCACCAATCATTGATATTTTCGAAAGAATAAACAACGATATCAACACCTTGTCCGGTGGTAATTTAGAAAGGCTTTCCGACCCATACTGGGCAAGGGATAACGTACCTTTTGCCGGTGAACTTTATATGGGTCACCTCCGCTACGGGACTTTCGGAAAGAACAACATCGAGAATGTCCACCCTTTTCTCCGTACCAACAACTGGAAGTCGCGCACACTCGCAATAGCAGGTAATTTCAACCTCACCAACGTTGACGAACTGTTCGAACACCTTATCGAACTCGGCCAGCATCCCTGCGAATACAGCGACACCGTGAGCATGCTCGAAAAGATCGGCCATTTCCTAGATAAAGAAGTGGAAAGGGTATTCAGGCATTTCAAAGAAAAGGGCGTTCCCAACAAAGATATTTCAGAACACGTTGCCCGCAATCTCGACATGAAAAGAGTGCTCAACGACTCATGCTGGCGTTGGGACGGCGGTTTTGTCGTTTGCGGGATAATAGGAACAGGAGAAGCTTTCGTAATTCGTGACCCATGGGGTATCAGGCCGGCATTTTATTATTTTGATGAGGAGATAATTGTCGCCACTTCCGAACGTCCTGCTATTCAGACCGCACTTAACGTACCTTTCCAGAGCATAAGGGAACTCAAACCGGGATATGCCCTCATTGCCCGAAACGACGGCAGGATATCCGAAGAACTTATAATTGAACCCTTCATTAAAAAAAGTTGTTCATTTGAGAGGATATATTTCTCACGCGGAACAGACCGGGATATATATCTCGAACGTAAAATGCTTGGCCGGTTGCTGGCGCCACAGGTACTTAAAGCCATCAATTACGACATCGCAAACACCGTATTCTCATACATTCCCAATACGGCGGCAGATGCTTTCTACGGTCTTATAGAAGCTGTAAATGACTATTGCACCGAAAATAAAAAACAGGCCGTTAAAAAACTCGGGAAAAATGTAAGTGATGAGAAACTCAATGAGATCTTCGGTGTAAAGGTCAGGATGGAGAAAATAGCAGTCAAAGACATTAAGATGCGTACTTTTATTTCGCAGGACGAAGGGCGTAAAGACCTTGTAAGCCACGTTTACGATGTAACATACGGCATTGTCCGTGATAATATCGACACACTTGTAATTGTTGATGATTCCATCGTGAGAGGCACCACGCTTAAAGAAAGTATTTTAAAGATCCTCGACCGCCTGAGTCCAAAGAAAATAATAATTGTTTCGTCTGCTCCTCAGATACGTTTCCCCGACTGCTACGGGATAGACATGGCGAAATTCAACGACTTTGTTGCTTTTAAAGCAGCCATGGCGATGCTTAAGGAAAAGAAAATGGCAAGTGTTATCAACGAGGTCTGGAATAAGTCAAAAGAACAGGAAGAAATGCCCAAGGAAGACTTTGTGAACTATGTAAAGAAAATATACGAACCGTTCTCACAGGAAGAAATTTCCCTTAAGATAATCGAACTACTTAAACCAAACGACCTTAAAGCAGAACTGGAGATCATCTTCAACAGCATCGAGAACCTTCACACGGCATGTCCCGGCCATTTGGGCGACTGGTATTTCACAGGTGATTATCCTACTCCGGGTGGTAATAAGGTAGTATGCACCGCTTTCCTGAATTTCATGGAGGGGAAACACGACAGGGCTTATTAGGTTTTCGTTACAAATGATTTTTATGTTTAAATTTTTCGGATATTTGCAAACTCAATTTTAATAACAGTAATGACACTGATCTCAACTGAAGAATTAAACAAGTCCATTTCCCGGAGTTTCAGGAATGCAAAGTTTGCATATGCCGTTTCTCAGCTAATCCAGACAAAAAAAATAAACAAATTTTACAACGCTCACCAGAATGACAGCGCCGAACAATTTATCGATTCGGTAAATAAAAAACTTAAGCTGAAATACGAAATAAGCGAAGAAGAAATTAAAAGGATTCCCACTTCAGGTCCGCTTATTATTGTATCGAACCACCCTCTTGGCGGTATTGACGGACTCCTGCTCATTAAAACCATATCACAGGTTCGTCCCGACCTGAAAATGCTGGCGCACTATATTTTTCAGAGGATAAATCCTTTGAAAGACATTATTCTGCCTATCAATCCCTTTGAAAAAACAGACAGATCGCTTAGCTATTCCGGTTTTAAACAGGCAATCTCACATTTAAACAAAAACGGAGCAATTGTTGTATTTCCTGCAGGCGAAATTGCAAAATACAATTTCGAAACACAGACTTTTATCGAAGGTATCTGGCAGAACTCGATACTGCGATTTGTGAAAATGCTTAAAAGCCCTGTCCTGCCTGTTTATCTGCAATGCAATAATCAGAACCCATTTATCTTTTTCAGTTTTAACAAGCCGTCTTTATCAGAAGAAATACCATCAGAACTCTTTAATCCTAAAAACAGGAACGTCCGCATCCGCATAGGCAAACCCATACCTGTAAAAGAGCAGGACCAGTTTGTTGATATCAACCAGTACGGAAGGTTTCTGAGGGTAAAGACAAAAGCGCTGGGAAATCCCATTGAGGTCAAGAAGTTCTTTAAACCGCAGTTCCAGAGGAACGACGTGCCGGAGCCTATTGTTCCGCCTATAGCACAGGAACTTTTAATAAAGGATATAAAGAACCTGCCTGAACGTTTTTTCCTTTTCAGGACAAATAATTTTAAGGTATACTGCGCACCTTCACTTTTTATACCAAATGTTCTGAATGAAATAGGACGTCTGCGTGAAGAAACCTTCAGGGATGTAGGCGAAGGCACTAGCAAGAGCACTGACCTCGACGAGTTCGATCTGTACTACAACCATCTGTTCATCTGGGACGAAGAGAAGAATCTTCTGGTAGGAGCATACCGCGTGGGTATGGGTAAAGACATTGTTAACCAGTTCGGAAAAAAGGGATTTTACATCGAAAGTCTGTTTAAGATCAATAATAAATTCATTCCTTATTTATACAAATCACTGGAACTGGGACGTTCATTTATAACCAAAGATTACCAGCAGAAACCCATGCCATTATTCATGCTGTGGAAAGGTATCCTTTATTTTCTGCTTAAACATCCCGAATACAGGTATCTTATAGGGCCTGTGAGTATCAGCAACCAGTTCAGCAAAATGTCGAAAGCCCTAATTACAGAATTCATAAAAACAAATTTTTACGACAACGAAATTGCCGAACTTGTAAAACCCAGAACAAAGTTCAAGATTACCCTTCACGATATTGATACCGATATTATCAATAAAGCGACAATGAAGGACATAAACAAACTTGACAAATTCATCGAAGACATTGAAACCACGAATTTCAGGCTTCCCGTTCTGCTTAAGAAGTATATAAAACTGAATGCAAAAATAATCTGCTTCAACATCGACCCAAAATTCAACGATGCACTGGACGGATTAATGCTGCTTGACCTCTTTAAAGTCCCTCTTGAAACAATTAAATCACTGTCGAAAGAACTCGAGGATAACGATATTCTTGAAAGATTTTACAGCGGCGACCCTGATTTGCTTAAAAAGTACAGCCAGTAATCTACAGTAGGCAGTAGGCAATTGGCAGTAGGCAATTGGCAGTAGGCAATTGGCAGTAGGCAATTGACAGTAGGCAATTGACAGTAGGCAATTGACAGTAGGCAATTG
>CAZEWB010000068.1:0-10477 GCA_964515655.1 uncultured Bacteroidales bacterium | reverse complement strand
TGTGTTGGGTGTGTTTGGTGGCCCCCGCATTTATCATTGTGTGGTTATTAAGACGGTAACGGATACCGGGATTTATGCTGTAACCCTCACCGTCGTTGTACTCATTGATATATTTGCCTCCTGTAAACGTAAGGTCCATTCCTAATGGTTTGCGTGTGTCGGTTGCGAGGTAAACATAATTGTAGAACAGTCTCCAGTTGCGCGAGTATCTTCCGGGAACGCGGGGTTCATAGTAATCGTAAGTTGTTCCGGGATGTATCTCCGAATGCAGGCTAAGGCCCCAGTAAAATGGGAGTGTCGCGTAAAGGTCAATTGCCGCAGCGGTGTAAACCGGTTTATTTGTTGACGGGTTGGTCCAGTAGTCGAGTATGGCAGTGTTGTACGATTCAATGAACATCTTGTTGGGTTCGAAAAAATTCAGCGAAAGGTAAAAACGTTCACGCATCATGTTGCCGTTAACCTGGTATCCCATGTCGCGCGAGTCGTAGCTCTCGCTTATATATGTATGCGATAGGCCGTACTGAAGACTTCCGTTTGCCTTGCGGGCGCCGATGAAATAACGGGTGCCGATAGTATTTGTGTAAATATTATCCAGAGAGTCATCAGGAGTGTATTTCTGGCTGAGCGTACCGTTAAGGTCTGTTGCCCACATGCGGTCCCTTGTATAAAAGGTGGCCCCGGTCCCTGTTACATTCGCGTCGCTTCCTTTTTTCGACCGCATCACATTTGTATTTATAAGGTAAACATTGGAACTGTTTTTAAGCTGCTGGTCAAAAACAATGATGTTGTAATTTGTCAAAGGCTCGGTAAGGTACCTTCTTTTATTTCCGTCGGAATCTTTTATCACAGCGTACATATTATCCGTTACTGCATTAAAGACCCCGATTCCCAAACCGTTATTATTACGTCCGGATATCTTTGCTGCATTAAGAAGTGTGACCTGTGAAGGGTTCTCTTCGAGTGTTTCTCCCTCCTGCACTTCGTAAAAAGCGTTGTAATATCCCGAAGGTGTTTTTCCTATCCTTCGTGAATAGAAAAGCTGATTTTTGTTGAAAAGGTCGGTGCCTTCTTTAAAGAACTGTCTGTTCTCGGTATAAACGACTTCGTTATAGCTCAGGTTTTTTATTTTTGCATCCGACTGCACCTGGCTGAAATCGGGCAGAAGTGTAAGGTCAAGTGTGAACCTGTCGTCGATGCCGTATTTCATATCGGCTCCGAAATTGTAACTGTACGAATTGGTGTATTTGTAGTTGGTTGCATCAGAGAATTCGGGAGCACGGTCGTAAATGACGGAAAGGAATGGGGTGAACGACAAGCGTGTCGGTGCATTTATATTGCTGATGCCCTGCATGCGTCCCCAGTACTGCACAGAATTGCTTGTGCTGCGCGGAACCATTGCCCACTGATCGTATTCCTGCAGGCGTCGTATGGTGCGGCCGAACTGCAGTACCCATTCCTGTTCCGGCGTGGAAGGGAATCGGATCGCCGAATAAGGTATTCGTATTTCAGCCACCCAGCCAAGGTCATCAATGGTAACTTCGCTTTCCCAGACAGCATCGAAAGTAGCGTCGCTTGTCCTTGTCTCTCTCTGTGCACCGGAAGCAGTTACTTCGAAAATATATGCATCAAGGCGGTTGTTGTAGGGATCGAACCCGACCTTGAAATCATCGGCATTAAGTTCCCAGTTGTCGCGGGTACCGAGTTCCCTAAGGATGCTGTCGGGCGCATTGTCGAACATTCTTGCTCCCACATAAATTGCAAAGTCATCGTAAACAACCATCACTTCAGTATTCTGCGAAGGGGCAATGCCTTGCCGGGGACTGTACTGTATCCAGCGTGAGGCCTTGTTTGCAGAAGCCCAGCAGGCATCATCAAGTTTACCGTCGATCCTTGGGGCCTGGTTGATACGGATGGTGTTATATACCGGCAGAGTATCTGTCTGGGTCTTTCCTGAAATTTCCGATAAAAGAAAAAATAACAGGATAGTGAAGGCAGTTCTCATAATGAATCTTTTCTCAAAAATAGCACTCAACAGCATGGATTTCCAACAATATTATACGAATGGGTTGAGTTTGTCTGCTATCCCGCTATTTTAACAGACAATTAATAATAGTTTGAAATGAACTTAGAATTATAACTCATCTACTTCTTCATATAAAAGGTAGTCCGGATAGCAGAGGAAGAAGAAATTTTGTTTTACCAGATTTTCCAGTCGAATTCTCCGGTTTCGCGCCTTGCATTTGGTTTTTGCCTGCCCCGGGTCATTTGCTCAACTTTGGTTATAACGTATTTTTTAAGTTCCGAGACAGTGATCACTCCGTTCTGATTCAGATCGGCATCAGCATTGCTCAGTCCATAAATTACACAATAAGAAAAGATGCCATTGTTCCATTCTTCCGACTCCAGGGCATATCCTGTTCCTGCTGAAGCAGAAATAACATTTGTTCCCGTTCCTTTGTCCAGACCGGCAAACACTTCCTGCATGATGTCAAAGGTAGTGCTGGTGCTGATTCCCGGCAGGGATGTGTTTACTCCGGAACCACGGGATGATTCATAGGTTTTTACGACTCCCCGGAAAGCAACTTCTTCATTCTCCACATTATCTGTAGTGTTCAATTCGGAAATTTCTTCATCCACTTCTCCGCTGTGACAGGCATCCATCATAAGGAGTTTTTTTCGTGCGGGAATACTGTCCAGCAGTCCTTCCAGATCGTTATACGAGATACCCCGTGCGGCAGGATCACCAAAATCCATATCCCATGTGGCGTAGTAAAAATCCATATTTTCGTCAAGCAATCCGTGGCCTGAAATAAAAACCACAATCAGGTCGTCTGGTTTTGTATTCAGCAGTTTCTTTTTCAGTTCAAAAAATTGTTCGCGGGTTGCCCTCTCGTTAAAAAGCGTATCCAGACTTATTTTTTCAAATGGTCCCTCTTCTTTCGCATCGGGCAGTGAACCGAACAAATTAGCCATATCCCTTCCGTCCTTCACAGCGTATTGAAGGTTGTAGCGCTTATCCTTGTATTCCGAAACACTAAGTGCAATTACATACAGGTTGGGCAGTGCCGGTTTTTTAGGATTGTACCTTATATTAAGCGATTCTTTCAGAGATTCCACTCCCTTTTCGTTCGTACATGAAACCTGTATCCTGTTATTCCCTTCGGACAATACAATTTGCAATTGTTTAACGAGAGAATCGGTGTTTAACTCAGAAAGTGAGATGCCATTTCGTCCGAAAACCGGGACGTTGTTGTTCCATACAGACAACCGGTTCAATTTGTACTTACTATCGATGCATTTAACGTTTAACAAAAGTTTTGGAACTGTTGTTGAATAACCCGACTGACCGTTGTATAATATCTGAATGTCGGGCGTATGCCATTCGGGCGAGAACATTTTTTCGTTATAGCCGGTTTTCAATAGTCGTTTTTCATATGCTTTGCGGTACATATCTATCATTCCATGGTCAGGATTCCAGAGCCTTTCCAGCACGATGTCGGGGCGGTTATACTGGAGGTCAAACTGTTCAAAACTATAGATCTTTGTTCCCATACGCCAGGCCAGTTTTCCTGCTGCATCTTTGCTGGCCATATAATAACGGTCGGGGGTAAGTGTAATGCTGTAGTATTTGTCTATCGGGATAAATGTAATGATTTCCGAGCCAGTTTTCATGCTGACAAATTTCAGTGCTGAGTTTTTATGTGTCACCAGAATGTCATCCTTCCAGTTGATGTCAAAGACCCCACCGCCGTTCAGGTTTGTTTCCAGCATCTGTTCGTGGCTTACAGCATTCCAGATGATGGCCGTTCCGTCTTCGGAGACAGAAAGGATGCGTAGTTTGTCCGGGCTTAAGGTTACAGAAACCAGGTTGCCTTTATGGCCTTTCAGTAACCCGGCATCCTTACCGGTTTTAATATCAATGAATTGAATTATTGCTTTCCCGGAAGTGTCATTTCCGCTTAATATCAATGAATTGCCATCAGGGCTGAAATATAAATCATGAGATGATCCCCAGTTATTGCTAATGCTTTTTCCACTGGCGGTTTCACATATATCCATATTGTTCCATGAACTGACAACCAGGTATTTTCCTCCTTCGGGATCTTCAGGAGTCACCGGGCTGAACTGGGGCAACCCGGGATCAAATTTGCGGAAGTATTCTGTTTTAAAAGTTCTTATCGGCTCGTTGCTGTTTTTCACATCCCAGAGCATGAAGACCCTGATTTCACTGATCCAGTCTTCCCGATAGAAAAAGCCAGTGATCATATAGCGCCCGTTGGGACTTAATCTAATAAAACTGCCTTTAAAGCGCGATATTTCTTTACTGGTGCTGGTTTCAATATATGTGCAGGAACTGTCATGATTTGTAATTATGAAATTATTATCCGGACTGATATATGCAAACCGTCCGGCAAACATATTTTGTATTTCCCCGTTTTCGGTATTATGGAAATAGAAGGAATCGGTATTTTGTGAAATTACATACTTTCCATCCGGGCTGAATTGCACACCCGTTTTGCAGCCGTCGATCTGGTATAGCAGCGAACCTGTACTGCTATTCCACAAACCAACTTTGTTATTCCTTGATTGGGACAGAATATATTTTCCACCGGCTGTATCTGTTGAACTTACGGGGCTGAACTGAGCGAAGATCATATCGTTCTTTTTCCCTTCATATGAGTAGGGGTCCCATTCGGAGGTCCTTGGCTCAATTAACTCCATGCAATGTTCCAGTTTCATCGAAGAGCAGTTCCATAGTTTCAGGGTGCTGTCCTGTAAGGTCATGAGGTGATTCCCGTCCGGACTGAATTCAGCAGACTGCAGGTTGCTGCAATGGCCGCTTATTGAAAATAAAAAATTTCCGTTAGTGCAATCCCATACGCCGGTACCTTTGTCTAAAACAGAAGCGAAAGATTTTCCATCGGGACTGAAGAATGCTGGTCCGCACAGATTACCGTCAAAGATTCCAATGCTTTCAGAATGTTCTGTATCCCACACTTCTATTCCATAACGTCCATATCCGCCTCCGGCATCGTAAACTGTTCCTATGTATTTTCCGCCTTTGGGATCATCAGGACAGGGAGGACTGAATTCGGCAACATTTAATTCAGTACCGGAATTGAAATATTTTATAAGTTTTCCTGTTTCGGCATTCCAAAAAAACAAAAAATCGTTTGAAATAGTGACTATTATTTTTCCGTCGGGACTATACAGGGCACAACTTAAACCGCCGATGTCTTCAAATGTATGAATCAGTTTACCTGTTTTTGTTTCCCAGACCTGAGCGGTCGTATTATATCCCCCGGTAACAAAGTATTTGCCATCGGGACTGAAATTGACAATGTTGATCTTTTGAGAACGCCCTTTCAGACTATACAATATTTTGCCGCTGCTTTCCCGGACTTCCGGGGAACTGTCCGGGGCGTTTATTATGCAATATCTTCCGCCTTCGGGATCATCCGGACAAACCGGACTGAAAACATCTTGAAAAAGGAATCCTTCCATATTGTAATAGTGGGGGATCCTGTTTAATAGTTTTCCTGTTGATGTTGCCCAGACGCACCTGTAAGATGTATCCCCCGCTGCCTCTAAAGCAGAGATGTACTTGCCGCCAGGGCAGAATTGATAATTATAGGTGTTATCAACGCTGTCAAGAATCAATGTTTTGTGAAAAGACGGTTCCCATAAAAGTACCTGCCCGTCTCCGTCAATCAAAACTTTTTTGCTATCAGGGCTGAATATGACTACGCTTTGGTACGGGTCGTTAATTTCACATATCGTGCTGTCCTGTATTTTTCCTGTTTCAGCATTCCATAAGGTACATATTTTTAATGAATCCCGGTCTTCTATAACCACAACCTGCGTTCTCTCCATGTTTATATCATAGCATATTACGTTCCCGCTTCCTGTTTCGAAACGAAACAGTGGCCTTCCGCTGGCCACATCCCAGGTGAGAACGGTTTTACCATAAGGGAAAGTAATTATTTTTTTCCCGTCCGGAGTGTAATACAGGTTCGAAACGGGGTCCATACTGCCTACGGGTAATATCAGTTCCGCCTGCTGTGCAGAGAGGAACGATGAAATGCAAAGAAACAGTAAAACGCAAAAAAGGCGGGTATTCATTACTTTTATCATGATTCCGGATGTATTACAGATGATATATGAAATATTATACAAATGTATTTATAATTATTCCCGGATATGTATTTCCGATTTTTTATTATTTAAATCCCGGCTATGCAAAGGCCGAAGCGGATTCTCTTGCTGCCAGATTGAATTATCGAATAGCGCTCACCGTACTGCAGATTATTGTTGGCAAGTATTGAAACTGGATAATTGCCATCATTTCTCAACCACAAACTTCATGGTTTCAGAACGCCAGTTTCCGGAAAAGATAGTGTAGGTGTATGTCCCGTTTGCGAATTCGTCGGTGTTAAGGACAATATTGTTGAAAAGTCTGCCCACGTTATATGTCTTAATGGAATTCCCCTTCATATCGTTGACAATAAGAGTTGCACCGGCTATGTTCTCCGGCAACTGATAAGGGATCGTGATTTCTGTTGAAGCAGGATTCGGAAAGGCGTTTGGCATAGTCATGGACATATCCGAAGAAGCAGGGCCGGACGAAACGATTTGCCCGGGTAGCGAATAAACACTTGTGGTAGATGCGCTGTTGTACATGCTGCATAGGAGTTTTGCTCCGTTTGCCCCGGCGGAAACGGGATAGGCATAACTGCAGTTGTTTATGGTTTTAATTTATTTGCAGAAAATGTTGAATTAATGTCTGATCGGCAAAAAAATTTTGCATAATATGCTAACATGTCTTACTTTTACCTTTTAATGTCAAAGTAATCTTTTTAAAAAATTATACCTATGAAAAGGAAAAGTATTAATCTCGTCTTTCTGTTTTTGTCATTCTTTATCATTTGCACCACACATGCAGATGCCCAGATGACAAAAAACTGTGCTTCGGCCAATTCGCCTTCTATTGTCACTGCCAAAGCAGTAATACATACTATCACTGAAGCTGATCTTGGAGAAAACACAAATTCTTATGGCACTTTTCAGTTTATAATTTCTAAAAATGCTCCGGCCATGGAATTGTTCACTGATAATGTGATTAAACTGATAGAAGAAAACCGCCTGCAGGATAAAGAGAATATTATTTCCCTTTCCTCAAATACAAGGGTACGTATTCTTTCAAAGGATCAGATATCTTCACCTGATTTTGAACCTTTTGACAAATTATATACAATCGAATAAAACTTTCATTTATGAAAAGAATAATAAATATAATAGCAATTACAGGGATCCTGTTTGTCGGATTTTCAGTTAATAATTCTTTTGCACAGCCTTCAAATGATGATTGTACCGGGACGCAATCAGTAACGCCCGACGGCAGTTGTGTAAACGGTACTACAATAGGTGCGGCCGATAACTGGACGGGTTTGGTCGGTTGTCAGGCGGTTACCGGCGATCATGAAGATGTTTGGTATAGTTTTGTTGCCACAGGATCAACTTATGTTGGTACAGTTACAACAAGTTCTCCCTGGACCGGAGATGTGGAGTTTACTTTAGTGAGTTCTACAACCGGATGCACAGGGCCGTTTACAATTGTCGGGTCTGCCTGTGGCGCCTCACCATTGAATATCAATATAAACGGTCTTACTGTCGGAACAACATATTGGTTTACAATTTCAAATACGAAGAACGGAGTCATGGGCCCGTTTGTAGTATGCTCCAATAATACTTCCGCTCCGGCCAACTGCACAGATAATGATGATTGCGCCACGCCAACGCCCATAACATACACTACCGGTGTTCAGACATGTCTGACCGATTGCAATACAGGTGCTGCGCCAGGTCCGGATTTTGGCGGAACTGAATGTTATAATTATCCCTACGCAACAGTATGGTATGAATTTACTGCGGGAGCTTCTACAGCTTCAGTTGATGTTGAGCTTACAAGTTCAGACTTGTCTGACCCTTATTTTACAGTCTTTGAAACAGATGATTGCCTTAGTTATACAATTTATGATTGCATACAGGGGTCGTCTGGATCGGCTTCCGCAAATATCCTGATTGCTGCAAACCTTACATACCTTATAGCCGTCTCAGATGCTAATGGCGACGAAGGAAACTTTCAGCTTTGTGTGACTGTAAATGACGATAACAGCGCATGTAACACAAATAATTCACTTACTGTCACAGCTACCTCAATGGGATCTCCTATGGCAGGTCCGTATCTCCCCGGTGAAATTGTGACATTCTGCTATAATATTACCAACTGGCAGCAGATAAACTGTAACTATCTGGAGGGAATAGTACCGTCCTTCGGTGATTGTTGGGATCCCGCATCTTTCACTGCAAACGGAGCACCTGTAAATATTACAACTCCACTAACTACAGCAGGAATTTTGCAGACATGTGCCTCTTGTCCTGTTGGATGGAATGTCTGCAGAGGAGATCCTGCGGGTACATGGTCGTGGTTTGCTGCAGGTCAGGTTACCTATAATAATATTGTTGGTTCGTTGCCCCCTAATTCGCCTATGCCGGCCGGATGGTATTTCTTATGTTCCTACAGCCCAACTGCAGGAACATGTACCGGAGATCCAACAGATCCTGATAACAGCTACGGAGACGGCAATTTCCCTAACTGTAACGAAAACACACTGGACTGGAATGTCTGTTTCCAATTGCAGGCAAGGGCTTCCAGTGGCTGCGCAAGCGGATATACTGATTGTTCGGTCACTGTTCATACTTATTCCGATGGCGAATTGGGTGTTTGGAACAACATCGGTTGTACTGCAGACGCTTCGGGAGCTTCAACTGTTGTTGCCAATCTCTGCTGTTCCACTGCACCCACTGCAGCATCACCTGTGCTGTATTGTCGGGGAGATGCTGCATCATCACTGACAGCTACCGGGACAAGCTTGCTTTGGTATACTGTTCCCACGGGAGGAACCGGTTCCTCCACAGCACCAACACCTTCAACTGCGGTAGCAGGAAGTACCAATTATTATGTTTCACAAACTATAAGCGGCTGCGAAAGTCCACGAACCACGATTACAGTTACTGTTTCTGCATTTGCTACTGCAAATGCAAATACCGACCAGACGATATGTGCAGGCTCAACAGTATCCCTTAACGGATCTTACGGCGGCAGTGCAACAAGCGGAACATGGAGTGGCGGTAGCGGAAGTTTTTCTCCCAACGCTAATACCATGAATGCAATTTATACACCTTCAGCAGGTGATATTGCAGCAACGACTGTTACACTTACCCTGACCACTAACGACCCTGCCGGTCCATGTAGTGCAGCTATCGATGCAATGGTCATTACTATCAACACTCCTGCAACAGTAAATGCAAATTCTGATCAGGTCATCTGTGCAAGCTCTACAGTATCCCTGAACGGAGCATTTGGCGGTGGCGCCGCCAGTGCAACCTGGAGCGGCGGCGGAACTTTTTCTCCCAATGCTACTACTATGAATGCCACATACACACCTTCGGCAGGGGAAGTCTCTGCCGGTTCAGCTACTTTAACACTTACCACAAATGACCCGGCAGGTCCATGTACGGCGGTTTCAGATCAAATGGTAATTGCGATCAACGTTCCCGCAACGGCAAATGCAAATTCAGACCAGGTCATTTGCGCAGGATCTACAGTTTCCCTCAACGGATCGTACGGTGGTGGTGCTTCAGGTGCGACCTGGAGCGGGGGTGGAACATTTTTGCCCAACGCAACTACTATGAATGCAACTTATACACCTTCTGCAGGAGAAGTTGCTGCCCAAACAGCAACCCTCATTCTAACCTCAAATGACCCGGTTGGTCCATGCAATGTAGCATCCGACCAGATGACCATCACGATAAACATTCCGGCTACTGTCAACGCTAATATTAACCAGACGATCTGTGCCGGTGCTACGGTTACTCTTAACGGAACATATGGTGGTGGTGCCACTAGTGCAACATGGAGTGGCGGCGGAACTTTTTCGCCCAATGCTACTACTATGAATGCTACATACACACCTTCGGCAGGAGAGATATCTGCCGGTTCGGCTACATTGACACTTACCACCAATGATCCGGCCGGACCATGTCCCGCTTTTAATGATCAGATGACAATTACGATCACACCTCTCGATAACGCATCTTTTACTTATGCATCTTCCACATATTGCCAGACAGGCACTGACCCGACAGCAACAATTACAGGATTAGGCGGAGGGACATTCACAGTTACTGCAGGCTGTGTATTATTGAATGCTGCAACCGGTCTGATCGATCTGGATGCCAGCACCCTGGCCACTCATACTGTTACGTATACCACCAATGGTCCATGCCCCAACATAAGTAATTTTAATATCACAATAACAACAGCTCCGTCAGCAGATTTCAGTTACTCTGGACCCTATTGCCAGGGTGGAACAAATCCATCCCCGACATTTGGCCCGGGCGCAAGCGGAGGAAT
>CAZEWB010000067.1:2225-10480 GCA_964515655.1 uncultured Bacteroidales bacterium | reverse complement strand
TGTGTTGGGTGTGTTTGGTTGTTTGTGGCAGACCGGCATATTCCTTTGTGAACTTATCCAGTTTTTCTTTTGCCTGAGCAGCATCCGGATTCTCCTGCAGGGCGCGTTTGTTCATATCAGGACTGTCGCAACGTCGTGTGACTTCCTGAGAGAACAAAGAAACATTGAATATCAGAACGGAAAAAATAAGTATACAGTTTTTCATAAGTGAAATTTTATGATGAACATTTATTTACAGACGCTAAATAACGGCAAAAGGTAGAATTAAAAAGTTTAAAGTTAGAAAAAAATTGGCAGAATATATGTTAAGGTTGAGGTCGAGGTTGAGGTTGACCATCCCGATTATAAAAAAACTTTTGCAGTAATTTGTTTTTTCTTATTTTTACAAAATAATAACTCAAACAACGCTTGGCTTACCCCATCCATTTTGGGTGTATAAGCCAAACGTTTGCTGGGGTATAAACGTTATAGCCACAAACAACCCTCCTCCGGAAAAATAGTGGGTTAATACCGGACGGTCGCTGCGAAAAACAGAATTCTTTTGAAATCCCGGATTATCTCCTTAATTTTGATTTAAAACCTGTAATCATAATAAATAATGAAATCACTCAAATGGATATTACCGGTCGCAGTATCTTTTATTGTCATGTCGTTTGCAGTAAGCGATGACCTGTTTAAAATACTTGGCTGCGAGGAGGAGGAGGTCAATGGTGTCGTATGCGATAATCTTTTGTATGGATATCTTTATGTTCCCTTCTGCGGCAGTGTTTATAAAAAGATCAAAGAGTCCGAAAGAGTTGAAGTGGTAAATATGCTTTACAGTTATATAAGGGAGGTTGTTGCATCGGAAAGCTTTAAGCAGAGATATTACGAGGAACACGAAGCATATAAGCCGAAGGAGCCGGTAAAGGAAGTCGTGCAGAAAATGGATGAAGCTCAGGCTCAGATGTTGAAACTTATAGAAGAGCAGTTGAATAATCCATACCTCGATGAAGCATCGAAGGAAGAATTGCGCAAAAGTGTTGAAGAAATGAAAAGACAATTGTCGCAGACAGAAACAAAGGAACAGTTGGGACAAATGGATGAAAAAGCAGCTAAAGAAGCCGAAGAAAAATATCAGCGCGACATGGTCGTATATAAAACCGAAATGGTGGAATGGGAAAAAATGAAGGATATGAATTATATGTTAAGGACCCGGCTGAAAGCATTTTTAGATCTCACTGCAGATATTGATTTTAATGCGAAACTGGTTCGTTCGGAGAAATTACAGATATTTGAAAACCCGGATTATGAGGCTAAGGATTATTTCTGGAAGGCATGTTTCCGCTGCGGCCCCACGACCATTATGCAGGCACGTTTAAAGGCAACTGAATGGCTGAGTGAACTAAGATAAATATAATATACATGCCTGTTTGTTTTTATTGCGGGAAAAGAGATACTGAGCCCAGGTTCAGTTATAAGCCCAGGGTCTATAAAAAAATAGACAGCAATCTGGGTATCGGGCTTACAGGTTTAAAAAGGACTACAAGATATTATGAGAAAGAGATCGAAATTGAGAGGTGTGGGTTCTGTCATAAAGAGCATACCAAAGCGAACAGACCGGCTCTGATCTATTCATTGATCGCCCTTGTGATATCAGGACCTGTTGCCTATTATTTTGCTTTGCGTGTTTATATTGCTGTTATTGCGGCAATAGTATGCGCTCTTATTACGCTGATAGTTTATTTCGGATATTTCTACAGGAAGCACATAAACTCTGTCGGAATTAAGGACCAGCACGAAACAGACAAGCACCCTCAGGTAAAGGAACTTCTTGAAAGTGGCTGGCAATTGATGAAGCCATGATTTAAAAAACTTATCTTTGCTTTATTCATAACAATGAAAAACACATTAATAATATTATCCATCCCTCTTCTTTTTATGATGAATTCCTGTCAGCAAAAAACAAAGACCGATCTTCTGTTTTACAACGGAAATATTTACACAGTCGACAGCATATTTTCCAAAGTAGAAGCCATGGCCATAAAAGACGGAAAAATAATAGCCATGGGTAGCAATGACGAAGTCACGAACAGTTATGATGCCGACAGCACTATTGACCTTCAGGGCAAATCCGTTTATCCGGGATTCATTGATGCCCATTGTCATTTTTATGGCCTTGCGCTGATGCTGCAGCAGGCCGATCTTTTCGGATCAGCTTCGTTTTATGATGTGATCGAAAGGCTTAAACTGCACAAGATGACTTACGAACCTCAATGGCTGCTGGGCAGGGGCTGGGATCAGAACCTGTGGGAGAACAAAGAGTTCCCCGACAATACGAAGCTCGACAGTATCTTTCCTGACATTCCCGTTGTCATAACACGCGTGGACGGGCATGCAGTTGTTGCAAATTCAAAAGCGCTTGAGGTGGCCGGCATTACGCTGCAAACTGTTATTGAAGGAGGAAAGATCGTTGTTGAGAATGGAAAACTCACCGGGTTACTTATGGACAAGGCTGCAGATAAAATGAAAGATGTTATCCCAAAGCTCACCGGAGATGAACTGACAGAGCTTCTGAAAGAAGCACAGGCGAAATGTTTTGCATGCGGACTTACAACTATTGCAGATGCGGGCCTTCCGAAAGATATTGTATTGTATATTGAGAAGCTGCAAACGGACAGTATCCTGAACATTAATTTATACGCCATACTTGATCCATCGTCAGAAAACATAGATTATTTTATTAGGAAAGGTGTTTACAAAAAGGGCAGTTTGCATGCACAGGCGATTAAATTATACGCCGACGGAGCTCTTGGCTCGCGGGGCGCATGTCTTCTAAAACCATACAACGACGATGAAGGTAATTCGGGTTTGATGGCCGAAAGCGAAGAAACGCTCAGGAAATTCTGCAGGATAGCTTACGAAAACAATTACCAGGTCTGCACACATGCCATCGGTGATTCTGCCGTAAGGACGGTTTTAAAGATATATGCAGAAATTCTCGGCGGCAAAAACGACAGGCGATGGAGAATAGAGCATTCACAGGTTGTTGATGAAGCTGATTTTACAACTTACGGGCAAAACAGCATCATTCCCTCGGTGCAGCCTACTCATGCAACTTCCGATATGTACTGGGCGACCGACAGACTCGGAAGTGAAAGGGTCAAAAATGCATACGCATACAAAAAACTTATGCAGCAAAACGGATGGCTGCCCTTAGGCACTGACTTCCCGATAGAAAAGACCGACCCGCTCCTTACATTTTATGCCGCTGTTTTCCGTAAGGATATCAAAGGATATCCCGCCGGCGGGTTCCAGCCCGAAAATGCAGTAAGCCGCGAGGAAGCGCTGAGGGGAATAACAATATGGGCAGCAAAAGGGTGTTTCGAAGAGAATGAAAAGGGAAGTCTGGAAGTAGGTAAATACGCAGATTTTGTGATTCTGGACAAGGATATCATGAAAGTTTCTGAAAAAGAAATTCCCGAAACGCGTATCCTGAAAACATATATACGGGGGGAGAGGGTGTTTGGCTTTTAAAGATAATGGGGATTTAATAAGAGAAGATTGAGGATACTTACTTTGCTTTTTTATTTATCTTTCTGAATTATTACTTGTTTCCTCTGCAAAACATTACCATCATTTAGTTCGATAATATAAATCCCGCTAATCAAAGCAGACACATCTATACTTGTTTTTACAGTTACAATATTTTTTCTGACCTTTTTGCACAAAACCTCATTTCCCTGGGCATTGTAGATCTTAATCTGAATATCATTTTGTGACTGTGATGAATACTCAACAATTAAACTGTTGTCAAAAACAGGATTTGGGAAGACATTTAAAACACTTTTATCTGAATTAACGGCGATGCTCGTACACCCGGCAGGATCTATGAATGTTACATCAACTGTATCAGCACATGTAAAATTATCTGCATTGGTTATTTGCCATATAAAATGATATAAACCATAGTTTTCAACAGTTACAGAAGTATTGGGCTCTCCCTGTGAACCAAAACAAACTCCAGTGCTGAAAGAAGTGTTCCAGTACCAATGACTATTTGTATCACCGATATTTTCTGTTGCACTGATATTAGCATCCAATCCGCAAACATTGAAATCGACACCTGCATCAACATTACAGGGGATGCAGGAATCGGGAGCAATGTAGGTGAATGAATAAATATTGTCGCCATAAATAGTTTTTAATTCAACTGAATGTTGTATGCCATCCATTGGGATGCTATCAAGCGAATATAACATTGGTCCATACGGGGGAAAGATCGACTGGCTTTTTCCACTCGGATGATCCGTTATTGTAAAAGGGTCGCAATTATCAGTCTGAAAAATAATATTTCCTACTAAAGAAAATTGATTCGCTGCCTCATTACATGAACTGAACGAATAATTGCATGTTATAAAGTAGCAGTAAGCCATAGCGCAAGCTGACATAGCAGTAGTGGAGGGTAGTATCTCCAAAGTAATATTGCAAGGTGAATTAGATACATTTGTTATCAACAGAATATAATATTCCCCTGTCAGCGCATTGGAAATATTGCACCATTCATTCCAGGTGGGATCGTAACTGCAATCAACGGTCACTCCGGCCGGGTACACGTTACCAGGCCCCGGCACTGTATGAGATCCATTATTGACAGTACACTTAAGTTCGTCTGTGCAAGGTCCGTTATACCTGTTAAAGGGTCCCCAGCAAATAAAATCAATGTCACTGTAATCATCAGAATACATATTAAAATAAACATCCCCCGGATTGAATATCTGAAAAAAAAACCAGTTAGGATTTGGTTGAGAGTTTAAGCAACCGTAATCAGGCCCCGACTCAGCAAATTGGTTTGTTGTTGCAGCATATGTAACTGAATTATAATCAAAACAAAGAACATCATGGTAATTACATGAATTAACCTGGCTTCTTACCTCATTGTAAATAATAGTAAGTAATAATATAAAGACAACTCTTCCTATATACATTTCTGTTTTCTTTTTTTTTAAACCATTTTAAAAATGCAGACAGACAAATGTAATATTTTTCAAAATTAATGAATATTGGCAACAAAGTCAATACCAAATAAATAATTTTAAACGAATTATGTTTGATTTCCTGTATATTTGCCTGAAGAATGAATTATTGTTCGAAAATCAAAATAATCTACCTGCTGATTGGCCCCAAAGGGAGCGGAAAATCTTTTATCGGCGTCATGATGGAAAAGGAATTCGGAATAAAATTCGTAAGGGTCGAAGACCGGGTGAAAGAAATAAGAAGAGGGAGGCAGATAAACGATCACTCATACCTTAAAGAAGCATTTGAGGTAATTGAGAATTTTATCAGAGAATTTTTAAATGATAATGACAAGATCGTTTTTGAATCAACCGGGCTTACTATTTATTTTGACAGGATGCTGAAAGACCTCAGAAGGGATTTTTCTGTTGTAACTATTGGTATTCGGGCAAATGATGATCTGTGTTTAAACAGAGTAAAAACAAGAGACCTGTCAATTCATATTAATGTTTCGGACGACGAGGTGAATGAGATAAACAAACAGGTTAAGGAAAAGCAAATAAAGACTGATTTTACACTTATAAATGAAAATAAGTCTGCAGGAGAACTGACAAAGGAGATAGCGGAAATAATAAAAACTATAACCGGTTAATAACAAATTTAACAAAACATGAAAGCCATTCTTTTTATCGCAATTGCAGGACTTGTGTTCTTTTCAGGTAATCTTAACGCACAGAACATTTACACAAAATGCGTAAACCCCTTTATTGGCACAGGCTCTGTTGACAGCCTGAGTTTATCAGGAAGCAACTTCCCGGGAGCATGCATGCCTTTCGGTCTTGTGCAGCTAAGCCCCGACACAAGGGAATACCCCGACGACCCATGCAGCGGATATGAATATAAGGACAAGACCATTGTTGGTTTCAGCCACACTCACCTCAGCGGCACCGGCTGTCCAGATTTGTATGATTTTCTTTTCATGCCCTATGGAGGAGATGTAAAGTGGAAAGCAGGCAGCGATGACGGAACAACAAAAGGATTCCGCTCTGCCTACAGGCACGAAAACGAAAAAGCAGCACCGGGTTATTACAGCGTAATTCTTGATGATTACAAAATAAAAGCAGAACTCACTGCGACCGGACACTGCGGGATGCACCGCTATACCTTTGCCGACAACAAGCCATATCATCTTATCATTGATCTTGAACATTCACTCGTAAAGAACAGTCCATACCGCTCGGTAAAAATCATCAGTGCACAGGTTCGTGTTATAGACAATAAGACCATTGAGGGTTACAGGATAATCTCCGGCTGGGCGAAACTTCGCAAAGTGTATTTCAGGGCAGAGTTTTCAAGACCCTTTACCTCCACTGTCAGCAAGGCAGGAAAAGATGAATTCCCAAACAATCCCGTAACCAATCACCCTGACCTGAAGATCGTGCTCAACTTCGAAAAGAACAACGATACTCCCCTTCTTGTAAAGGTTGGTATATCATCAGTTTCTGCCGAAGGCGCAAAAAATAATCTGGATGCAGAAATGAAAGACTTCAATTTCGAAAACATTGCTGCCCTTGCAGACAAGGCATGGAACAAGGAACTTTCGTGCATCGATGTTGCAGGTACGGACAAACAGAAAACAATTTTTTACACCGGATTATACCACCTCTTTATTCAACCTAATAATATTGCAGACGTTTCGGGCGATTATCTTGCGACAGACAACACACCGGCAAATGCTCCGGGATGCAAATATTACAGCACATTTTCATTGTGGGACACATACAGGGCGGCTCATCCTTTTTACACGCTTGTTCAGGAAGGGAGAACTGCTGAATTCATTAATTCTATGCTGAAGCAATACGACACATACGGTTATCTACCCATCTGGCATCTATGGGGGACAGAAACCTACACAATGATCGGCAACCACGCCATCCCTGTTATCGTTGATGCATTCTTTAAAAACATTAAAGGCATCGACTATAAACACGCATACGAAGCCGTGAGGGGAAGTTCAATGAACTCGCACAGGAATGCTCCTATGAATATTCTTGACAAGTATGGGTTTTTCCCCGAAGATCTGCAGTCGCAGTCTGTCTCCATCACTCTTGAAATTGCATACAACGACTGGTGTGTGGCTCAGATGGCAAAAAAATTAGGATATGAAGATGATTACAAATATTTCAGCAAAAGAGCGGAATCGTACAAGAATATTTTCGATAACAAGACTGGATTTTTCAGGGCAAAGAACAGCAACAGCGAATGGGTGATTCCGTTCAATCCGTTGACATACGGCGGTAATGGCGGATATCCCTTTACCGAAGGCAATGCATGGCAATATCTTTGGTATGTGCCCCAGGATGTTTATTCATTTATTGCTTTGTTCGGTGGAGAAAAGAATTTCATAAATAAACTCGACACCTTTTTTACACTCAACGCAAAACCGGAAGATGTGAACGGAAATGCTTCAGGCTTTATAGGGCAATATGCGCACGGCAACGAGCCAAGCCACCACATTGTTTATCTCTACGATTTCACAAGCGAGCCGTGGAAGGCGCAATTCTACAGCGCAAAGATCTTGAACGAACTATACAACGACGGACATTCGGGTTATTCCGGAAACGAGGACTGCGGGCAGATGTCGGCATGGTACCTCTTTAGTTCCATGGGATTTTACCCGGTGAATCCCGCAAACAGCATATACTGTTTCGGCTCGCCACTATTGCAGAAAGCCACTATTCACATGGCAAACGGAAAGCAATTTACGGTAACAACAAAAAATGCGGGGGGCGAAAACGTGTATATACAAAAGATCACTTTAAATGGTAAGCCTTACGAAAAAAATTATATAACTCACAACGACATCATAAACGGCGGAACGATTGAGTTCGTAATGGGAAACAAACCCAACAAAAAGATGGCTAAGTACGAGAGGCCGCTGATGATTACGGAATAAAAAATCCACGGAAAGCGCTTTAGTGAAATTCCGTGTTTTAGTGTTTTAGTGGCAAAAACAAGGCTACCCATTCCTGCCACGGAAGCACGGAAACACCATAATTCACGGAAGACAATGAAGCGTTTTGAGACAGATTATGCATAGAAAATATTTTTTACAGACGTATCGTAATTTTTCATATATTTGATGAAGAATAACTAGGTCAAAGGTCTGCCTCAAATTAAAAGGCGCGTATACTTTTTACAGTAATATAAATGAATTAGTTGTCTGTTAACACATCGATACGGTGAATAATACTAAAGTT
>CAZEWB010000067.1:1413-2215 GCA_964515655.1 uncultured Bacteroidales bacterium | reverse complement strand
TGTGTTGGGTGTGTTTGGTGTTGTTTGTCTGGCATAAAGGATTTTCACAAGCAGATTCCGGTGTATTTATTTGCAATTATCTTCAGGAATCCCCACCGATAAATGAACCATATATTTTTGCAAAAGGGATTGTCTCCGTTGATAATAAAAATACACATGCACTGGTTTTTTCCCCTGACTGTAAAACAATAATATTCTCAAGATATCCCGAAGAAGAATCTTATGTAATGAGTTATTGTAATAATGGTTGGACCAAGCCGGAAAAAACACCTTTCAAAGGAAAAGAGATTTCCTTTTCGCACGATGGGAAAAAGATTTTTTATTACAATGACGGGGACATTTTTTATGTTGAATATGATAATAATGTTTTTTCAAGGCCTGAAGCATTAGACAGCCTGATAAACACCAGGGATACGACAGAGTATTACCCTTGTGTTACTGAAAATGGTAATTTGTACTTTTCCCGTAACAGCAAATGGAACGAAGGGAAAATATTTTTTTCAGAATTTAAGAATAACAGATATCAGGAGCCGGTACAATTGAACCCTGATATCAACGAGGGCGGAGCTTTACATTCATTTGTAGCAAAAGAAGAAAATTACATTCTATTCAATTCTGCGAGAAAAGGCAGTTATACAATGCTGGATATATGGATAAGTTTTAAAAAAGAGAACGGTCAATGGACAATACCAGTAAACCTGGGTGAAAAAATAAACTATGGCGCAGATGCAGTTTTATGCCTATAGTTAGTCCTGACGGGAAATACTTATTTTCCACAAAAAAACCAAACACACCCAACACA
>CAZEWB010000067.1:0-1403 GCA_964515655.1 uncultured Bacteroidales bacterium | reverse complement strand
GAATTTCAGTAAAGACTGGCATGAAAATACAGGGTATGTATATTGGGTTAGTACCCAAATTATTGAAGAAGTAAAAGAAAAAATATTAAACAACGAATAATCGCGTCAACGAACAGGGAGTGAAAGGCCCCCGCAGCGCCTGCCACATAGACAAGACCTGCGTTCATTCTTTTTTTTAAATTTCCGAAAAAATGTAAAATCCGTTTTTAACTACAAAACTTTTGTATCTTTGGTAGGTGATTATACAAACTGATGTCGGAAATTTTACAAAAGACCCCTGACAAAAAGTTTTGCAATACAGAATTCATCTGTTTTGCCGGAAAACCCGTAACTTTGAAGTAAACAATTTATTTATGAAAACCATCAGACAGTTCATTTTTACTTTTTGGGCCGGGATAATTATGATCTCTGGTCTTTATGCGCAGACTATTGTTGTGTACGATACATCAAATTCCGATTTGCCTTGCAATAATGTTTATTCAATTGCAATAGATAACAGCGGAAATAAATGGATAGGAACCCTGGGTTATGGTTTTGTGTTATTTAATGATACTGCCTGTACGGTCTATAATACAAGTAATTCAATGTTGCCCGATAATTACGTTTACGCTGTGCATGTTGACGGGAGCGATGCCAAATGGATAGGAACAATGAACGGGCTGGCAAAGTTTGAAAACAATATCTGGGATGTTTTTTTAACATCGAATTCAGGATTGCCAAGTAACGGCATCAGGCAACTTGCTTCGGATAATGACGGTAATCAATGGATAGGCACCTTGTACAGCGGTATCGTAAAACTTCATGACACAACATGGACCACATATAATTCTGCAAATTCCGGATTGCCGGATAATTATATCCGATGCATTGTTATAGATCCGGCTCAGACAAAGTGGATAGGTACAAGCGGCGGTGTTGCAAAACTTCAGGATACGGTCTGGACGGTCTATGACATTAATAATTCAGGAATGGTGGATGACAATGTCAATGCTCTGGCGATTGACCAGGCAGGTAATATATGGATCGGGACAAACCTTGGTGTCGCTAAATTCGATGGTTTAAACTGGACTATATACAAAACATATAACTCCGGATTACCCGACAATTCGGTATATACACTTGCCTTTGACCAGAATAATAACCTTTGGGTCGGGACATATTCCGGTCTGGCAATGTTCGACGGCACAAACTGGGCTGTGTACGACACAAGCAATTCGGCATTACCTGCTGACATTATTATAACTATTGTTGTTGACAATAACAATGATCTTTGGATAGGAACATATCAGGGATTGGTTAAAATGACAGTCCCCACATATGTAAAGTCTGTGGTCTCTTCCGATAATTTTTCTATCTATCCGAACCCTTCCGACGGGAATTTTGTGATAGAAGTATTAAACGAC
>CAZEWB010000066.1:7222-10617 GCA_964515655.1 uncultured Bacteroidales bacterium | reverse complement strand
ACCTGCATCCCCATTAGTGAATTCGTTTTCTTCGATCCGGTAATTGCTGCAACCATTTAGATATACACCATATACTGTATTGTAATTGGCCGGAGGATATAATATTTCAGGGTTAATACCAAGTCCTGAATATGTGCTAAAAAACTTATTATCTAAAACATTGGGGTACTGAAAGTTTTCAAGAAGCACACCCCTGAAGTTACCGTCATATCTGCTTTGTTGTATCGTTACAGGCATAGATGAATTTATCGTATTTGCCTTAATACCATAGTAAAGTCCGCTGAAATTACTCTCCTTTGTATAGATTTCCGGGCAGGAAACACCGTATTGCATCGGTGATGAACATAATGGCAGAACTTTAAATGATGAGTTTTTACAATATATTCCATAGCCCCTTCCATTGGCATACAATGGTGAAATTCCTGTTGATGTGATAACTGTAGAACCCTGGGTGTTAATAAAATCATTTCCTTTCAAACTTACCCCTCTTACTCCGTTTAAATACACATGTGCTAAAAGAGAGTTATATGTGCGCTGTGTTTCTGTTATAAAAGTGTTATTTGTTATAGAAGAAATGTTGTTTGACTGCAATTGATAAGGGTGAAAATAAATGCCTATTTTATTATTTTTAAAGGTTGTGCCTATTGTACTCACAATACCACCACTTTTAATATTTATAGCATACGAAGCATCCCTGATTTCAGAACCATTTTTCAAAGACACGAAACCTTGATAAGTAAGAAGTTGTGTTAAGTTAGAATTTCCTTTAACATTGATTCCAACCCAAAGTTTATTGCAAGCTGATTTCAAAGTAGAACCATCAACGATTAGTCTAGCTCCGGGTTCTACTATTATTTCACCAATATTACTGAATTGCACATGTATATCTTTAATTGTAAGCGTCACACCTGATGGAATAGTAACTTTTCCTGCAATCCCAAGTATTCCTCCGGTTTGTACCTCAAAATTACTTTCAATGTATGCCTGATCCCATGTAACACTGCTGGTAATGTCAACGTCATTTAAGTTATATCTTCTAAAGTCTTTACAATCACAACTACAATTTGAAAAATCGCTAGGAGTATCATTAATTGTACCACCCAACGGGTTTACAACAAAATTGCCGTATGTTTGAGTTGGATCGTAAGTAATTGTACTACCTGGGTATACGTTAAATGTTGCATCCATAATAGTAACACAAGGCTCAATTTCAAGATTTGACCCATCCCTAAGATTATATGTTGAAGTTTGCCCGGTTGAAACAGGCATATCTTTCCATTCGCTTTCATCGTAAAGGACATGAGGATAATTCTCTAAAACATCATCTTTAAGAATGTACTCTCCGGGAGCATGAAGTGTTTTAAAAGTGTAGCCCGATGGGAATACAAGATGAGATGCGGTTATATCGCATTCCGAAGGGTTGTAGATGATTTTTTCGTTGGGGTTGATATTGCGTAGGTTAATGTTTTTGTCAATTTTGTAACTGTGAGGAATACCTTGCATCTCAACAATATTAGGAAAAATATCATATATAAAACCCACAGGTAAATTATCGGCTTGGTTTTTTAATTCAGATAAAGGTAATGTATATGGCGCCGGGTGTATAATCGGGTCATACTCATTTGATGGGAATTCAACGTGAAGATCAGATATTGGCGGGTAAAGATTTACTGTATACGGTCCATAATCAATATTTAAAGGAGTTGAGTAATAATTAACAGTACCGTCTAAGTTGTTAAACCAAATATTGTCAGGGTCATCATAAAAATGACCATCAACATTATCATAAAGTACTTTTGGTTTAACAAGTACATCATAATATAATGGACTTTGTGAAACATCATAATTTGTTGGATAAAAAGGATACTCATTCATTTTGCCGCGTGTTAAATCATTAATGAAGGTTAATGAATCTATTAGTTCAGTTTCATCTCTATAGAAATATAAAGTATATTTAATAACCGAATGAGGAAAATTGTCTCTATTTGCGATACTAATAGGATATTGAATTTGTGTATCATCTAGATACTTTTTTGTTACAATTTGTGTTGGTTGTGTAATTATACTTGTAATGTTACCAACATTATAACCATTTATTTCTTTGGGATAATTATAGTTTAATAAATAATTATTCCATCCCAAACCATAGTCTATTGCATTATATCCAACATTGCCATAATTAGCATCGTCAGGCAAAATTAAATTTCTTATAATACCACCATCTGCACAGCAATTTATATCAACGAAAAGGCTTTCTGGTATAAATGGAAAAGATACTAATTCAATTTTGTATTTTACTTTAATATTTTGAACATTAAAATACGTACTCCAGAATAATTCACTTAGATACACTTGATACTCTCCTTCGTACTCTGGCATAAGTACTTCAAAAAATGAAAAGGATGATGTGTTTTTTGATACATCAGTTGCAGTTGCAATAACGCCTGAATAAGAAGTATTAATATTTGCCGTCCAATCCCCATTATCATCTGCTGTGACAGTAGTCAGATACTCGTTAGTGATTTCATTTCCTGTACTGCCGAAAATTTCAATAATGTCATATGGCTCAGATGTGCCGGTAACGATTGTGTCATTATAAGATGTAATAACAGGGGCTGCTTTATTGTTGTTGCTACCATAACTTAAATAAATTGCAACAGGGTTATTGTATATTCTATTAGCTGAAATCTGTATTGAATTTGAACTTGCTACATAAATCCCTCTTCTGCCGCAATTGGTTATAGTGTTCGGTTGATTTTGTCCTGTGCCGCCTATTAAACAATTATACGAACTTTCAATAAACATCCCATAATCTTCAATGTTTGTATTTGTGCTTTCTGTACCGATATTATTACCTTGTATATTTACCTGATTTGCAGTACCGCTCATTATCATTCTTATTGCAATGGCAGCAGTAGTATTTTCTCCGTTATTAATGTTGCTGATATAATTTTCTTTAACTTCAGATGTTCCAAATGGCGTATTTACTACAATACCATGAAATAAAAAGTTGGAAATAGCGAACCCTTTTATTGTTATTTTTGATTTATATGATTGAAAGCAGGTCCCAATTTTATCCTGACCGTTTATTTTTATTAAAGGCGTACCATATATGTAACCTGATTGCGATGTGCCGTCAATTATTAATTGTCTGTTTTCTGTAATTATCATTGGTAATTCATAATTAAGAAGTATTTCGTGAATACCGGCGCCGGGAATATTAAACTCTATTATGATCGTGTCTGCGTATGTCAGGATAGCCTTACGTATTGTCCATTGAAGAGTTCCTTTCATTACTGTGTCGCATTGACTGTCATCGTAATTAAACTTGTAGATTAATGGATTAGGGTCTGTTGTTTTTGTAACAACAAATACCACTACTGAAGAATTAACCT
>CAZEWB010000066.1:6562-7212 GCA_964515655.1 uncultured Bacteroidales bacterium | reverse complement strand
GTGTGTTGGGTGTGTTTGGGTGGTTTTGTATTAGTTATTTAACAAAATAAAGTTTATCTGTATAACTTCCCGAAGTCTCTTCGACATAAAGAGTAAGATAGTTATAAGATGATAGTTGTTGTGGCGTTAATGTTACAGCCGTCTTAGCCGAATAATTGCTTATTGGCGTTTGTTCTCCATTAAACGAAATAAAGTAATCGCCGGAATTTTCAATAATATCTGCCTCAACGGTAAGAATATCTCCTATGTTCTGACTGGTACCAAACAGGATGTGTACTTTAGATGCCTGATATTCATTTTCTATTTTAAAACTTATACTTAACTCGGTATTTACCGTATTTATTACATTACCGGTTACGGTGTCAAGTTTTAAGGTTGGTATTACATTTAAATCAATTATCTGTACCTGTGCAGCTATTACCAGTGGGGTAATTACGCTGAATGTAAAAATTAACAACTTTTTCATGGCATTGTGTTTTTAAATATTAATTATCAGGTAAAGGTACGAAAAAATTAGAAATTAATAATGTCCCGTTTATTGAGGTATATTTTTCTATTAAATACCACCCTGAGCCGTTTTTTCAAAGAATTTCCACAATTTGTCATCGGGTACCGGGGCTGTTATCTTTAAATAAACGGCTCAGGGTGGT
>CAZEWB010000066.1:0-6552 GCA_964515655.1 uncultured Bacteroidales bacterium | reverse complement strand
TGTGTTGGGTGTGTTTGGGTTTGGGTTGAATGTGTTGGGTGTGTTGGGTGTGTTTGGTGTTGTGGTTACCGGGGCTGTTATCTTTAAATCGGTATGGGTCACAGGATGTTCAAAATGTAATTCTCTTGAGTGAAGCGAAATGCTCCCGTCGGGATTAGACCTTGCTGCTCCGTATTTAAGGTCTCCCTTTATCTGCATTCCGGCATGAGCAAGTTGTGCCCGTATCTGGTGATGTCTGCCGGTTATGAGTTTGACCTCAAGCAGAAAATAACGTTCCGATCCCATCAGGAATCTGTATCTCATTTCGGCTCTCTGGCTCCCTTTCACTTCTTTGTCGTATGCTTTTACAGTGTTGTTCCTGGTGTTGCGTACGAGATAATTCACAAGGGTCTTTTCGGTTTCTTCGGGTTTCTTTGTAACAATTGCCCAGTATGTCTTATCTATCGTTTTTTCCTGAAGCATATTGTTAAGCCTCGAAAGAGCTTTCCCGGTTTTTGCAAAAATAACGGCGCCGCTTACAGGACGGTCGATGCGATGAATTACTCCTAAGAAGATGTTGCCGGTTTTTCCCGTATTGGAACGGATATAATCTTTAAGTGTGTCTTCAAGCGAAATAGTATTTTCTGTATCTCGCTGGACCAGTTCTCCCGGAAGTTTGTTCACAACAAGGATATGATTATCCTCAAAAAGTATTCTCTCGCCTGGAGTTGAGGGCATCAGTATTGTTCCTTTTCGTTGGGAAAGTCCCTGCTCTTGACGTCAATGATATATGACTGAACGGCGCCTTTTATTTCATCGTAAAGATTATGGTAGCGGCGAAGGAACCGTGGTGAGAATTCGTGTGTAATACCGAGCATGTCATGCAGGACGAGTACCTGTCCGTCGACTTCGTTTCCTGCACCTATACCAATTACAGGGATTTTAAGCATAGCAGAGATCTTTGCTGCCAGAGTGGCAGGTATTTTTTCGATAACTACCGAAAAGCAACCTGTTTTTTCAAGAATGGCAGCATCTTCAATCAGTTTCTGTGCTTCGCTGTCGTCGGTTGCACGGACAACATAAGTGCCGAATTTGTGAATGCTCTGAGGAGTGAGGCCGAGGTGCCCCATTACAGGGATTCCTGCAGACAGTATCCTGTTTATACTTTCGCAAATTTCCTCGCCGCCTTCGAGTTTAACTGCATGAGCTCCGGTTTCTTTCATTATGCGTATTGCAGAGTGCAGAGCTTCTTTAGAGTTACCCTGGTATGTCCCGAAAGGCATGTCAACCACAACCAGCGCCCTTTTAACAGCCCTCATAACAGAGGCGGCATGGTAGATCATCATGTCGAGTGTGATAGGAAGGGTACTGTCGTATCCGGCCATTACATTTGAAGCGGAATCACCTACTAAGATAACGTCTATACCTGAGTCGTCGAGAATACGCGCAATAGAGAAGTCGTACGCTGTGAGCATGCTGATCCTCTCTTTCCGCAACTTCATTTCAGCCAGAACGTGCGTGGTAATTCTTTTGAAAGGTATTTGCGCTGACATAATAATATTATTATATTTGCAATTGAAATGCAAAATTGAACATATTTTCTTCAATTAACCACTTTTTTTATGAGATTTTTGATTTTCGTGGTGTTTTTATCAGTAGTTCTGCTGCCGGGATGCAAAACCGATTTTGAAATTAATGATGACTGGCAGGACATTACTATTGTGTACGGACTGCTGAATGCCAGCGAAACAACTCACTATCTCCGTGTTCAAAAAGCATTTCTTGGCAATGCCAGCGCATACGACATGGCTCAGTACAGCGACTCTATCCTTTACCAGGAAGGTCTTAATATTTACATGCGGGAACGGAAAAACGGTATATTGAAAAAGACATTCGATTTCAACGATACAGTAAAAATTCCAAAGGATTCAGGAATATTCGCCTGTGACGGTCATTATGTTTTTAAAACTACCGGTGCACTTGACGTTACTGCCGAATACCGTATTTTCATTGAAAAGGCAGGAAAGCCTACGGTTGCATCATCAACAACTCTTTTAAGTTCTTTTATTATTCAGAAGCCTTCAACAAATGAACAAGACAAAATATCATTTTATTCGTCCGACCCGTATACTGCGAGATGGCTAACATGCGATGGCGGAAGGGTTTATAGTGTTGCTATTGACTTTAGTTATTGGGAAATTACTGCAACAGATACTGTTTTAAAAACCCTCAGTTGGAACGATATATCTTCTGTTATTGCTCCTTCATTAGCTTTTGGCCAGAATCTTTATCTCGAAATTCCCGGTACAAGCTTTCTTGGTTATGTCGGAAGCATGATAAAAGAAGACTCACAGGTAATATCCAGAGTTGTAAAGAGAAAAGGAGTAGACTTTCATTTTTATGTTGGCAACGACAATTTCAATACATATATGCAGCTTAGCATGCCCTCAACCGGTATTGTTCAGGATAAACCCTCGTTTACCAATATTGAGAATGGAATCGGACTGTTTGCTTCAAGATACAGTCAGTCTGTTTATGGTAAAATTCTTACTGATAAATCGATTGACAGTTTAGCTGATGGCCAGATTACACATCATCTTAAGTTTTTAGATCTTTCTGCAAGTACAACCTATTGGAGCATGACAGGTGAGTAGTTCTGTCTGACTTTTTGTCAAATCTGCCATTTTTATTCAGTTTCTTTTAACCGGTCTGCCATTTTTTCAGTTTTTGGCCGGTGGCATGTCAATTGCTCAATAGAAGCGAACTAAAAAAAAATATTATGAGCAAGATTATCGGAATTGACCTGGGAACCACCAACTCATGTGTAGCAGTGATGGAAGGAAGCGAACCTGTTGTTATTCCCAATAACGAAGGCAAGCGCACAACTCCTTCGGTTGTTGCTTTTTTAGACAGTGGTGAAAGGAAAGTAGGTGACCCTGCAAAACGTCAGGCTATTACTAATCCTAAAAATACTGTTTATTCAATTAAACGTTTTATGGGCAACCGACACGACGAAGTTACAAAAGAAATTCAGCGTGTTCCATACGAAGTAGTAAAAGGCGAGAATAATACTCCCCGTATTAAGATCAGTGACCGTAAATTCACTCCTCAGGAAATTTCTGCTATCATACTTCAGAAAATGAAGAAGACAGCTGAAGATTATCTTGGGCATGAAGTTACCGATGCGGTTATTACCGTCCCGGCATATTTTAACGACTCGCAGCGTCAGGCAACAAAAGAAGCCGGCGAAATAGCAGGTCTTAAGGTAAAACGCATCATCAACGAACCTACGGCTGCTGCGCTTGCGTATGGAATGGATAAGAGAGGCAGGGACATGAAGATCGCTGTATACGACCTTGGCGGTGGTACTTTCGATATTTCAATTCTTGAACTTGGTGAAGGCGTATTTGAGGTCAAATCGGTCAGTGGCGACACTCACCTCGGTGGCGACGATTTCGACCAGGTAATTATCGACTGGCTTGCCGAAGAGTTCCTGAAAGAAGAAGGTGTTGACCTGCGCAAAGATCCTATGGCATTACAACGTCTTAAGGAATCTGCTGAAAAAGCAAAAATAGAATTATCCAGCACAACAACTTCGGAGATAAACCTTCCGTATATAATGCCGGTGAACGGAATTCCCAAGCACCTTGTAAAATCGCTTACACGTGCACATTTCGAAAAACTAATCGACCCGTTAGTTCAGAAAACATTAGAACCTTGCCGTAAAGCAATGGCGGATGCCAACCTCTCAAAAACAGATATTGATGAAGTTATACTTGTAGGTGGCTCAACCCGTGTACCGGTAATTCAGCAGGCTGTAGAAAAGTATTTCGGAAAAGTCCCTTCAAAAGGTGTGAATCCGGATGAAGTAGTGGCAGTCGGAGCAGCAATTCAGGGCGGCGTTCTTACCGGTGAAGTAAAGGATATCCTTCTTCTTGACGTAACACCTCTTTCGCTCGGTATCGAAACACTTGGCGGTGTATCTACCAAACTTATTGAATCGAATACCACCATTCCTTCGAAAAAGACCGAAACCTTTACAACGGCAGCCGACAACCAGACTTCAGTTGAAATACACATACTGCAGGGCGAACGTTCAATGGCTCGCGACAACAAAACGATAGGTCGTTTCCATCTTGATGGTATCCCTTCTTCACCGCGCGGAGTTCCTCAGGTTGAAGTTACATTCGATATCGACGCAAACGGCATACTTAATGTCTCGGCAAAAGACAAGGCTACCGGAAAACAGCAAAGCATACGCATCGAAGCATCAACCGGGCTTAGCGACGACGAAATAAAGCGAATGAAGCAGGAAGCCGAAGTAAATGCCGAATCAGACAAGCAGGCAAAAGAACGCATTGATAAGATCAATTCGGCCGACAGCATGATTTTCCAGACCGAAAAGCAGCTCAAGGAATTCGGCGATAAAATTCCGGCCGAAAAAAGAGCTCCGATAGATTCAGCAATTGAAAGACTTAAAGAAGCCCGCAAATCCGAAGACATAAAGGCTATTGATGAAGCTACAGAAGAACTGAACAAGGCTTTCCATTCTGCCACAGAAGACATGTACAAACAGCAGCAGGCCGGTGGCCAGGATCAGGGTGGCCAGCAGCAGCAACATCAGCAGCAGCAATCCGGAGGCGATACAAAGACCGGCGCAGGAAACGAAGCAACTGATGTGGACTTCGAAGAAGTAAAATAGTGTTTGTCCATAATGTCCGGGTTACTCACAACATTATGACCCAAACACTGACTTTATAGACAAACTCTAAATAAACTTACCCTTATAAAGATCTTAAAAGAAGCCGGTGGAAGCCGGCTTTTTTAATAGATCGTAATTGCCCCGTCAGGGGCAAAATATTTATAAAAAATAAAAAAGTAATTTATTTGTCCTGTAAGGACAAAACAAAACAGAAATAGCAAATACATGTACACAGATATACATTCAGGCCGTGTTCGAAGTTCTGGACAAATTGAGTCTGTCAAGAAAGGAATGGCGCGATGACTTGTTTAATGATATTGTTTGTCAGGGTTCTGTCCCTACAGGACAGCCCGTCTTTCTTGTTGTTTTTATAAATATTCGATCCCTACGGGATCGCCCTGTGCTGGATTATATCATATATAAAACGCTGCAGGCAGAGAATAAGACATTTCCTTTTTTTTCTCGCCCCAAACTTCTACTTTTACAACAAAAATCAGAATGTTCATTTATCTTGTTTTCCGCTTCTTTGTTTTTCTTTTCCGCATCATGCCTTTCTCATTTATATATGGGCTGAGCAATTTTATCTGTTTTATGCTGCACCGGGTTTTGCATTACCGTTACAAGGTTGTCGTCGATAATTTAACAAAGGCATTCCCTGATATGACGTCTGCTGAAAGGAAAAAGGTTATCCGCGGATTTTATCGTGGTTTGTCCGACCTCCTTGTTGAATCAATAAAGGGATTCAGTATTACTGAAAAACAGATAAGGAAAAGAGTTATAGTAAAAAATATTGAAATACTGGAGCCATACAAACAAAGAAATCAATCTGCGATTGCTGTAAATGCTCATACGGGAAACTGGGAATGGGGAATACTTGCTGCTCCTTTTTATTCTTCGTTGTTACCTGTAGGCTTGTATAAGCCACTGTCGAATAAACGTCTGGATAATTACATGAAGAAAAACAGGTGCCGTACCGGCGCACACCTTACTTCAATTTATGTTACTGCTTTGTCTTTTGAACGAGATATGAATGAAGGCAGCCTTGTTTTTATGATCGCTGACCAGAGTCCATCGAATATCCGTAAAGCTATATGGGTTGATTTTCTCGGAAGGGATACAGCCTGTCTGCATGGAGCTGAGAAGTATGCAAAACTATACAATCTGCCGGTATTATATTTTAATGTACATCGATATAAGAGAGGATATTATGAGGCTGAGTTTTTCCATATAACTGATAGTCCAAAAACCGAACCGGATGGGCTGATCACCAAACTCTACATGGAAAAACTCGAAGAATATATACGCAGAAATCCTTCGAACTGGCTCTGGTCGCACCGGAGGTGGAAACATAAAAGGGCGGATGGTTTAAAAAGTGCGTCGGAATGACCGGGCGACTCTGCGGGCATGCGGGTGGTGTCACCCGGCCAATTGTGGGGGCTTTTCCCACGCATTGACGGGGTGATGCCTCCCGCAATTCTCCGCAAATCGCCTCGTCACGCCAACGCTTTTTTCTCCCATTGACCACTACAAAGAAAGTTATTTTGAGCATTTGCGCTCTTCTAACAACTTGTAACCAAGCATAATATATTTTAACAAAGACTTGCTTTTTCCGAAAAAAGTCGTATATTTGCTTATAATAGAATTGAACAGTTGTAAAACAAAATATTTAGACTTATGAAACACTCTTTTCTCTTAACCTTTTTTGAAAAAAGAACAACAATAATAAAGTATGCTATCTTTTTATTCATTGTTTTTGACTCTCTGTTTACTATGGGTCAAACAAGCGATAATAAAAGCCCTGTTCAATATATTACTTATAATAATATATTTAACTCTTATAGTCCAAACCAAAAACCAAACACACCCAACAC
>CAZEWB010000065.1:5738-10625 GCA_964515655.1 uncultured Bacteroidales bacterium | reverse complement strand
AAAAATATGTGACCTGTACTGTTTTTACATTATGCGTTTCTGTTTTCTTTAGCATTATTACAAAAATACCAAAATAATATCAAAACCACTCTAAATCCATGCAAATAAAAAGGTTTGAGCAGGTCTTACCCTTTAATAATCGCAAAATGCCCATGCTGGAATGGAAATAGCAGTCGATCTATGAGTCGTTTGAGGATTTGTAATAAATCAATTACTGAGTCTTAGTTCATTTATCTTCCTGAGTTCCTCATCAATAGTAACCTTCAAATCCAGGAAAATATTGACGTCTTCATTATATTTGCCGTCATTATTTTCAATTAAGACCATTCCTTGCTGAAATAACTGATTCGCCATTTCCGGCTGGTCATTATCAATATATGCATTACATAGCATTCCGATAAGATAAAGTAAAGCATCTCCCAGGTCGCAATACTTTGATAAAACCAAGGCATCGTTACCAAGCTTAACTGCTTGTTCAAAATTATCTTCTTTGGCAAATTCAATTGCCTTATTAAAAAAGCCATCCACCAGGGTTTCAATGAAAGCCCCTTTTTCTTTAATGATTTCCTGTCTGTACTGTTCGTAATTCATATTTTCAAATTATTTATTGTTCAAGGTTTTTCTGTGAATTGTCATATTCTTCAGATTAGATTATTATTTCTTTTTCTTTATTCAGCATCAATTCTCACACACTCTTTTCGCATTAAACGGAATATTGCTGACAATTACCCTGAAAAACCCGGCATCGTATGCCTTACTGCATTTTTTACACAATGTAAGTATGGCTTCTGCTTCCATTACATCAGCTTCGTCCTGATTATTTGCAACGGAATGCATGGCTACTTCAATGCTACGGGTAATGCTCAGATATGGCTTGCCGTAAGGGACGTCTTTGCCACAGCAGTCGCAGGTTGAAAATGGTTCTGACATAAGAATAATGTTTTTAGAAAGGAAAGATAATATGGGGTTGCGACAATATATGTCGTTACTTAATAAATATTATCGCGTTGCGCCAGAATATAAGACTGAACCGCCACTGAAAGAATATGTCTGTCAGCAATCGTCTTTATGTCCGCTGATAATTCCAAATCAAATTGTCAAGGTGTCTTGGATTTAAATGTGAATATCCTTTTCTTTTAAGGTCGTCAACGGTTTGTCGAATAAGTTGTAAAGCGTCAATTGGAGATAAAGTCAAGCCAGTTGCATCTTTAATAAACCCAAGTATCATTCTATCTGGTTTTATTTGGTCTTTTGAACCAGTGAGCATAAAGAAGTATTTAAGCGAAATTCCGCTGTTTTGTCCAGGTATTTCCTTTATGCAATTTTCAAAGGTCTTATTGTTAATTAGCTTCTGAATGTCATGGTAGTATTCAGCTCCTGAATCTTTGAGTGTTTTAATAAATCTAACAGAAGCGTCAGCTTTAAGAATGCCGTTTGATGTAGATGTTCGCTGTCTATTCTGAAAAATGTCGGCAGCCAAAATATCAACATCAATATCTTTGATTAGTTTGTAAATATCAGAAACGGATTTTTGGTTCTTTTTTGGCGGTATTTGTCCATTTATTGGATGGTCTCTGTCAAAATTGAAGTATAGGCAGAAACGGTCAAGTGCATTTAAAACAGCTTGATATTTTGTGTTGATTGAAAATATTGCATTAATAGCACACAAAGGAACACAAGAAAAATAATTTTCAAACTGGTCTTCTTCGTCAAGGTCTAAATTGTCAATGCAATACTTTAGAAAATATATATTATCCATTGTTGAGTTGTTTTTAAGGTCGTGGCTAACGTTCCGCAAACAGGCGCATACTGCCAACTATTAACAATTTTGACAAGGTGTTTATAGACAAAATTAAGCTTCATCGAGTTACACATCAATTATATTAAAATATAGTTTCTTACTTTAATTAATTCACAGAATTCGTCTAAACCAATTTCATTTAATTTTTCTTTTTCTATTTCTTCTGGCAAAACAAATCGGACAGCTTGATTTTGTCCACCAACAACACTGAATATTTGTTTGTCTACAGAAACAATACAAAATTGATTGTAAAAAACCACATTTGATATTGGTTGCCATGGATTGTTTCCAATTTTAAAATTTGTTATATTCTCTGTAGTCAATAAAGCAACAGGATAATTTGGATTAAACACTAAAATTGTATCATGACTTATTAAATAAAAATGTTCAGTCATTTTAAGTAAAAGAATTTGGTTTGCACTACCCATTAATGGTTGTAATATTTGCGGAATGGGATCTACTATTGTAAACTTCACTTCTTGCCCAGGAATTGGTACAACTGGTCCAATATAATTTTTTAAAAAAGATATTGGAATTTTCGTGAAATTTCTGAATGGCTCGTAAACATTTGTCCTCCATTTTACTAACGTGTGAGTTTTATACATGATATTCAAGTTTAAGGGTTAATAATATTTATTTGGAACGTTGTTTTATTTTCGAGTTTTTGTCGACTATTTTATTTAATTTGATCAAAATCCCTTTAGTAATTGTATAATAATTATAATTTGGATTTCGAGTCCTACTTTTGATATAGTCATGAAACGGGCTTGTTTCTCCATTATATAATTCAATAGATTCACCTAAAGGTGAAATTTCTAATGCGAGAAGTAATTTTGGATGATAATCTCTTGGATACCAAACAGAATTTCCCATTGTGGTTTTTATTTGAACTTCTGTATTGTCATATTCAGTCACGGCATCATATTTTGTTTTTATTTTATTATATAATCGGATTTGATATTTTTCCATAGCTAGTATTTCTCCAATATCTCCAATCAACCTTCCGTCAAGTGTGAACTTTTTATTATATTTTTTATATCCTTTTTGTAATTCTTCTACAATTTTGAGTAATTCTTTTATTTTATTCTTTATCATGATATTCAGTTTTAATAATTCATGTATAATTCATTCCTCGCTTCAAAATTATTAAGTTCTTTTTGTTGTTGCGTGGATTGTTTCCATTTTCTTTTCATCCCACCCCAAAAATAACAAAAAATTTTCAATACCTCCGAAATATCCACAAATAAAATGACTTAAGCCTGTTCTTTGCACTTTTCTTTCCCGCAATCTTCCGCAATCTTGCTAAATCTTCCGAAAGCAGGTTTTTCAGTCTTCCGACCTTTGTAGTCACAATCGCCCGAAATAGGGCATTACTACAAAGAGAATATGTCACAGATTATTCACACCAACCTCTCCTCCAGCAGCGATTTCCATAGAATAAAGCCTTTCTTTTCATCCGAGTAGTCATGAAGGATCCTGCTGAAGTTCTTTGGAGATTTTTCTAAAAACATCTGTCTGCCTTCATTTCTGATTGAGTTCAGGTCATTATCTATCTCTTTTAATCGCTGCTTAAGATATCCTTCTGATTTCTCAACATGCCAGATATAAGTTGCTTCTTCTGTATCCATTGTTTCCATTACAATATGGTATTGTTCTTCTCCTGCAAGCAAAAAGACAAATGAAAACGGACTTAAGACAAAGCGGATTTTCAAAACTGATGCTTCATGCCGGTCTGCCAGAAAACGTAATTGTCGGTAATGTTTAACCTGCTTATGCTTTAGAATGTCTTCGAGAAGCTCTGAATCTGAGTCGTACAAGCCAGATCCTTCACCATTCATTTGCTGTAACTCCGACAAATCCAAAAGTGAGTTTCCTTTACCGGGTATTTTTCCGAAATAATTCTTCTCAACAAACTTAAATCTTATTGTCTCTATTATCTCTTTATTGATTCGGTCAAGGTCTTTGGAGGTTGCAATCTGTGAGATCAGCCTTCCTTCGTTGAATTCTGCGAATATTTCAATCTGAATTTCCTTTGTCTTCAGCACCTTTGAAAAATATGGTTTTAAAACATCAAACTCAGGCCGGACTTCATCGTTTTCAATTTCAAATTCCAGATTCGTATTCATTTTTTCAGTAAAGAACCTGAATGCAATGGTTCCATACCGGAATTCCAATGTCTCCAATGGTATTTTGATTTGCTGACTGATTCTGATAGTTGTCTTGTTGGTTGTGACTTCTATACCTGTTTCATCAAAGAGGGAGGCTTGTCGTTCCAGTTTACGGTAGTATGTATTTCTTTTCAGAAAAAGCCGGTTCAGATATTCAATCTTTACATCCCGGTAATCGTAAACCCAGGGGGAAACCTCTCCCCGCTGAACCCTGCCAATGTATTGAATCAATTTCCCTTCAAATGAAAAAGGGTAAGCCAGAAAAAGACATTCTGCATTTTTCAGGTCAGTTCCTTCGCCGAAATACTGGCCGGTAGTAATCAATACTTGATATTGACCTTCTTTTAATGATTTCCATTTACCTGTCCGACCCGACTCACTGTCGTCTCCGGAAAGAGTAATGACTTCGTAATGTTGTTTCAGAAATTGGTAAAGAGAATCAATATGTTCTTTCCTTTCGGTTATTATTACTGCTCTTTTACCTGCTTTTACTTCTGAAATAACATCGTCAAGAATAATTTTGTTTCTCCCGCTATCGTGGATCAGAATTTTTGACAATGTTTCGAATAGATCGGTCTTTGAGTTGAAAGGCACATCCAGACATGTATTTCGTATTATAATCGTTGCCCGTTTCTGATTTGTGACTTCCTGAACCTTTACTTCTGAAATGACTTCTCCTAAATTCACGAAGATAAGTTTACCATCATTGTATTTTCTAAAAGGTGTCGCAGTCAGACCATAGATATAATAAGTATGCAGTTTTGATAAGATTGTACTGTATGTTTCTGCCGGAATATGGTGGCACTCGTCCACTATGATTGTTCCGAATGATCTCAATAAGTCAGAATTCTCATTTTTCTCAAGTTCTTTTCCAAGACTCTGAATCATGGCAACAAAAACCCAAACACACCCAACACA
>CAZEWB010000065.1:3923-5728 GCA_964515655.1 uncultured Bacteroidales bacterium | reverse complement strand
TGTGTTGGGTGTGTTTGGTTTGTTTTTGTATCCCAAGAAACGTTTGTATCCGTTCAATCCATTGATCTGCCAATTGCTTCCTGTGAACCATTATCAGGGCGGGTTGCTGTTTTTCGGCAATTATTTTTAGAGCGATTATGGTTTTGCCGGTTCCGGGAGGAGCAACGATTACTCCGAAATCTTTTTTATTGGTAGCTTCTAATGCCAACTCCTGATATGGATAGAGGCTGATACTGCTGGAATATTTTACATCCGGCATTTTTTGTCGTTCGTCCTTAAACTCAAATTCTATCCTGTTTTCCTTACAGAACTTGATAATTCTGCCAATAAAACCTCTGGGAATGATAAGATCGCTTCCTTCTTCACTAATGGCTTTAAAATATCGCTTGGTCTCCCAGGTGCTTTTGCCCATATTCTTCCGAACGTAAAACTCTGTATTGGCAAAATTCAATTCGTCTTTCAGAAAGTTGACTAATTTCAGTGGGATTGAATTTTTGTTGATATAAACGTTTTCTTTTAGCCGGATAAACGTCTTTCCATAGTCGTTAGACGTCTCTTCAACCTTATCAGAAACGTTTATTTTTGAGATTTTAACGTATAATTGTTCCTGTTCAGGTATGGACAAACGTTTAATGACGTTAATAAACGTTTCCTGGTTGGAATAAGGCTTAAGAGTGTCAGGGTCGATAAAACAACAATTCCCTTTTTCCATAGCAACTTTGTTGAACGGAAGTGCAATCAGGTTGCCAAAACCTTTCCCTGAAAGCATATTCTGGTTCGGAAAAAGCCTGTCAAAACTTGAAGCCTTGTCGAATATTGAAAATATCCCTGATTGCTGAAGCAGGGTAATAATAATCTTCCGGCTTTTTGCAGCTGGGTACGGGTTTTCAAAGAAAATCCACACATGTCCGCCATTACCGGATCGGGAACGTTCAAGGTATGCAGGAATGTTATTTTCTTTACAGATGTTAATGAATTTCTGGCATTGCTCAGCCCATTTCTCTCCATCAAAATCAGCAACAATAAACCATGATGTATTATCCGTAAGTAATGGGTATATTCCGATAAATTGCTCTCCCCTCAAATGCTTTTCAATCTCATCCTCTGTAAGAGGCCTGTATTCCTTTTCAGCAAAATCCTTGAAAGTGCCTCCTTTTAACTGGTGCTGCTTAAAGCGGTAATGGTCATATTTTGCAGCGGGCATATACCCGCTTTTTCCATTTTTCTCCCATCGTACGGCGAAGATGTCGGTGCGGGAGGCGAAGAGAGCCATTACCTGCTTTCCTGTCATTACCATACTATTTTAATTTTCCAGTCTGATAGCAATTCGATTTATTGTTTTTACGCCAGTAACTTCTCCAATTTCATCTTCCACTTCTCCCAATCCGGCATTACCTTAGTTTGCAAATCAATGAATTTCTGTGTGTGGTCGTGGTGAATAAGGTGGCAAAGTTCATGAATAATCACATACTCGATGCAAGGTTTGGGAGCTTTAATTAGTTCAGGGTTTAGAATTATTTTTCATTTAGTGGTGCAACTGCCCCAACGGGTTGGCATGTGACGAAGCACAACAGATTCGGGATTAACATTGTATTTCCTGAACTTCTCAATATGTGGCTGGGAGAGGGCAGCGAACTTTGTTTTAGCATTGATCAAATACCATTCTTCAACTAAAGTTTTTACACGTGTTTTATCAGGAGTAGTAACCTCGATGAATTTACCTTTGAGTTTTACGCTCTCATGTTTGAGAATTTTGATCTTTAAAATATATTTTTGCCCGTCGTAATAAAAACACAACCAAACAC
>CAZEWB010000065.1:0-3913 GCA_964515655.1 uncultured Bacteroidales bacterium | reverse complement strand
TGTGTTGGGTGTGTTTGGTTTTGTTTTTCCTGCCAAGATACAGGTGCGTTTCTCCTCCTATAAACCTGCGGGCAGGAGTTTTAGGTTGAAATGAGAGAAAGAAACTTTGTTGCCGGATTATCCAGGGAGCTTTCTTTAGCAACTTTTTATGAATTGCATCTAACATAGTCCCGACAGGTGCTTTAACTATGACATCAATATCTGAAGTAACAGTAATACCAAGAGTAGCCCGGTTGGTAAATTCCAACTTGAAATCTATTCTTTTTGAGCCAAACTGAATATTCGATTTCATTACCTGTAACGGACTTTAGCGACATCAATACACCTGTTTGCAAATTCATCTAATTTATCAAAAGAAAGGTCAAGGTGATATTTGTCCCTTACTTCATCAATTAGGTAATCACCTATCTCAATTTGCAATTTTCCGATAATATTGGTTTTGTACTGCCAGTCGATAATTGGCTTTTCATTATCTAAAACAGCCTGTTTTATTAATACATCAATATTAAGTGCTATTTGAATTGAAACCTCTTTCCTGACAATCTCATCTTTTACAATATCTGATAAAAATTCATTGCTCAAACCAAAAAATGCCCTTGCAATATCTCTGGCCATTAGTTCTTCAGGGATGTCCTGATCAGTATGAGATAATACGTTGTTCATTATCTCCTGAACTTTGCTCAGGTATTGAGCTTCGTTAATCCGTTTTGCTTCGTATTCTGCAATGGCTTCTTTCAGCAATTCAGAGAATTTTTTATAAAAGGCAGGGTCTTCATCCATTTTCTCTGAAATATGCCTGGCTGTTCTGCTTGCTATTTTATCTGCCTTTGCTGCTTTGCCTGTGGTCTTTTCTACTTCTTGCTCGAATTTATCCTTTTCGAAAATATTAACTGTCTCAGTAATTACTTCGACCTTTTCAGTGGTAATATGTGTGTCGATCAATTTTTGAATTTGTCCTTCGTAGAGTTTGTAATCAATCTCATCACTGAAACGCTCAACAACTGCCTTGCGAAGGTTCATGAACATTATCAGATCTTCTTTGTAGCGATTAATAGTTTTCTCTTCAACTTCTTTATAAAATTCAATTGAGGATAATGCCAACTTCAATGCTTTTGCGTACACAGCAAGCTTATCATAAAATATAACTCTTACCGGAGGATCCCTGAGTATTACCTGATATGCTTCTGCATCCCTTTTATTGCTAACGGTTTTAAATATATCCCAGAGTTCAGAATGTTTTTGAGGCAGCTTACCGATTTCTTCAATAATATTTATTAAAGTGCCTTCCAGATCTTCTTCATCAAAGTCCTCAAAGGAAGAATAAAGTTTCAGGGCAGTGTCCAGGTTTTCAATTACACCATAATAGTCAATTATGTATCCGAAGTCCTTATCGGGAAAAATCCGGTTAACACGGGCAATGGCCTGCAACAATTTATGACTCTGTAAATTTCTAGTTAGGTATAAGATCGTATTTTTTGGTTCATCAAAGCCAGTTAGAAGTTTATCTACTACAATAATTATTTCCGGGTCTTTCTGAAATTTGAAACGGCTTATAATATTCTTTTCATAGGTTTTTGAATTGCCGTGTTCATCCAGCATCTTTTTCCAAAAACGATTCACTTCATCATTCGATTTCTGATATGCACTATCTTCTCCCTCTCTGTCATCAGGTGGTGAGATCAATACTTCACAACTGACAATGCCAATTTCATCTATGAAACCCTTATAACGAATTGCAGAAAACTTTGAATCACATACTAATTGTGCTTTAAAAGGAGTGCCTTGCCAGTTATCCCTGAAATGCAGACTTATATTCCATGCTATTGCATATACTTTCTGCTCTGCGCTGTTTAAATGATCGGCCCTGCTGTATTTCTTTTTAAAATCTGCTTTCTGGTATTCAGTTAAAGGCTCTGTTACCATCGAAAAGAATGTATCGATAGGACCTGCATTTACTTCCTGCCTAGCAACTCTTCCCTCGTAAAGCAACGGAACAACAGCATTGTCTTTTACCGCCTGATCGACAGTATAAGAATCAATGATACCACCAAACTTAAGTGAAGTGCTTTTATCTTTTTTGAACAAGGGTGTTCCGGTCATGGCAATAAAACAGGCATTCGGTAATGTCTTTTGCATTTCCACATTGAATGTACCATACTGTGACCGGTGACCCTCATCAACCAATACAAAAATGTCGTGGCTTTCGAGCGGGGTTCTTATCTTTCTTACAGCAGCAGCAAACTTATTTATAATAGTAGTAACCACCGCATCACTCTTGCTTTCCAGTAACTCAACAAGACGTTGACCCGTTGTTGCGTTTTCTGCGAATTTCCCGCATTTTCTGAACGTCTTGGTTATCTGATCATCCAGATCAGTTCTGTCAGTCACTAAAATAATTTTGGGATTGTGAATTGACGGTTCCATAGCAATTGCCTGAGCCAGCATAACCATTGTAAGCGACTTTCCGCTTCCCTGTGTATGCCATATAACACCGCCTTTTCTCTTACCACCTTCAACATGTTTTATTCGCTGCATTGTTTTTTTTATGGCAAAATATTGCTGATACCTGGCAATCTTTTTTTCACCGTTGTCAAATATTATATAGTTATAAATGAAATCCAGCAGGCGTTCGGGTCTGCATAAACCATAAAGATATTCGTCCTGAATAGTGGGTAAAACAGTTTCCGTTTCCAATGCATCAAAGTAATGACGGACGTATTTAAAACGTTCCGAAAACAGTTTATCCTTTTGTTCAGCTGTAAGAGGTTGGTTTTTTAATTCTTGTAATCTGCCCCTATATTGCTTTTCTTCATCTTCGGAATTTGATCTTTCCTGCCACTTGCACCAGAATTTTTCGAGAGTAGAATTGGTGGCATAAGCAGCCTTCTGGGTTGCAATACTTAAAATTATTTGTGAATACACATACAAACTTCGTATGCCATCTTCCTGCTGGTTACGCAAGTGCTGACTAATTGCCTGCGCCATCGGTTCCTTCATGTCCGGGCGTTTGCATTCGATAATGCATAAGGGAATCCCGTTAACAAAAAGTACAATATCAGGAATGTAATGCTCTTTGCTGTTACTACGCATTACGCTGTATTCTTCGGTAACATGAAATACATTATTACCCGGATTTTCCCAGTCGATATATTTTAGGGTAAAACTTTTCTTATCGCCATCCACATTCTGTTCAAAGGCCTTCCCAAGAGTAAGCAGGTTGTATAGAGACTCGCTTGCTGCAATATACCCTTCGTTCATGGGAAGTTCTTTTAACGCCCTGATCCCGTTTTCAATATTCGCATCGCTGATGTAGGTCGTTTTAGTAGAACTTATTCTTTTATCTGAGTTTATTTCCTTAAGCTGCTTACGAAGTATATCTTCAAGCAGTACATTACTAGTCTTTCCGCCACGAAGTCTTTCAGTTTCGCCTGGTGAGATATATGTATAATTTAACTTTTGAAGCAGTTGTATAGCCGGAACCTGGCTTATGTGGTCTTCTTTAAAACTTGGCGTTTCCATTATTTAAACTTGTTTTACTTAATAAATGTACCTCAGCTTCGTTGATGGGCGATTATGTATTTGAGACAATCCTTTTAAGTTCATTCTCTATAATTCATTTAGTTTTTCATTTACAAGGAAGGGCGGGATCCATTTTCCAGGATCAACCCATATAAAACGACCATCTTTCCGAAAATTATCGCTAAATAGGTAAGGTTGAATAAGAATGTTCTTATTGCGTTTTCTTAACCACCATACGGAAACTTTCTCAAGTTTAAGGCAACGATCAACACAGTTAGGCGAAATGGCTATATTAAAACCTTTACCTTCATCTTTTGCAGTTGGATACATAATTCCGTCAACACCTAAAGACATTGCAATTTCTGAACAACCCACCCCAAACACACCCAACACA
>CAZEWB010000064.1:0-10679 GCA_964515655.1 uncultured Bacteroidales bacterium | reverse complement strand
TGTGTTGGGTGTGTTTGGTGTGGTTTGTCAAAAACAGAGATAAAAAAACAAAACAGGGAATTTATTACTCATACCGGTATATATAAAGGGAAGCGGATCACGGCAATGAGTACTGGCATCGGTACCGACAATCTTGATATTGTAGTGAACGAACTTGATGCACTTGTTAATATCGATCTCCAGAAAAGGGAAATAAAAGATGTAAAAAAGTCACTTACCCTGATCCGTCTTGGTACTTCGGGTGCAGTTCAGGAAGATATTCCCATTCACACTTTGCTTGTAAGCGAAATGGCCTGTGGTTTCGATGGCCTGCTTAACTTTTATTCGCGCCGTAATGAGGTCTGCGATCTTTCCATCGAAGAGGCTTTCGTAAAACATACCGGTTGGAGTGATCTGCTTACACGTCCTTATTTCGTCGGTTCAAACAAAGAACTTTTTTCGAAGTTTACTGAATGTACTCCTGGTGTAACAATATCTGCCCCCGGATTTTTCGGCCCGCAGGGAAGAGTGGTAAGACTGGGTATTATTGACCCTGAAATAAACGACAAAGTATCTGCATTCAGATATAAAGGCAAAAGGATCACTAATTACGAGATGGAGTGTTCGGCACTATATGGTCTTTCGGGTCTGCTCGGACACCGCGCTGCTACTGTTTGTACTATTATTGCCAACAGACTCCGCAAAGAGTACAGCAAAGGTTACCACGAACGTGTAAAGGAAATGGTAGAGATGACTCTTCAAACACTTACAAAGTAATTATGGATGAGAAAAGGGCGCTTGCCGGAATAAAACTTCTTGACGATCCTGATGAAGGGGTCTACAAAGCCGTCAAAAAATCGCTGATGGACTATGGCAGGGAAGTCATTCCTTTGTTAGAAAGCGCCTGGGAAGGTTCGCTGAACCCGAAACTGCAGGAAAGAATTGAGGAAATAGTAAAAAGTATAAACGCAGAATCGATAAACCGTGACCTCGAAGGATGGCTTGAATCCGGCAACTACGATCTCGTTTATGGTGCATGGATAGTGGCCCGGACAAACTATCCCGACCTTGAATTGGAAGCTGTAAGGGAAAAGATAAGCAAGATCCGCAACGAGGTCTGGCTTGAATTCAACGAGAATCTCACAGGACTTGAAAAAGTGAGGATACTGAATCACATTTTCTTTAAATCCAAAGGTTTTTATCCAAATACCACCAACTTTTTTGCACCTCAGAACGGAATGATAAACCTTGCTTTGGATTCGGGCAAATGCAACCCGGTGATGCTTGGGATAATCTATATTGCTGTTGCCCGCGACCTCGAAATGTCGATATATGGAGTGGACCTTCCCAATAACTTTATTCTTGCATATCTCGATCCGCTGAGTTCGGCAATGGCATTCGGTGATGATAATAACGACCAGGTGCTTTTTTACATCAATCCCTTTAACAGGGGCGCTGTTTTCGGACGTAAGATAATCGACCAGTTCCTTGCTCATAGTAAAACAGATCCATTGCCTCAGTACTATATCCCTTCAAAACCTGCAAATATTATTATGAAACTTTGCGAAACCCTTCATATATCATACGAAAAGAACGGCTACGCCGATAAATCAAAAGAAATAAAGGGACTTATGAAAATAATCGGTCAGTATATAGCCTGAACATTAAAGTCTGTTGCAATCATCGGGTTATAGTTTCTTTAATCCCGATCAGAATTAAAACTTGTACATTGTTAATTGTTCGTTTGACATTGAACATTTCTTTAAAAAACGAACAATGTCAAATTTTCAATTTTCAATGAACATATTCATACTTCGAATTACGAAAAAGATCATACGAAATTACGAAATACGAAAACAGTAGTACCTATTCGTAATTCGTATTTTCGTATAAAATTCGTAATTCGATGTAATGAGAGCTATTGAACAGATGAACAATTGAACAGATAAACAATTGAGCAGTTATGATATCAGAACCTGAAATACACAAACACTCTTCCGAAGTTCTTACTGTCTTTTTCTATCCGGTGATAAAGTTTCTTTATTTCCGGCTGCTGCAGGAAACGTATTACTTTTTTCTTTAACTGTCCGCTTCCTTTACCGGGAATTATTTCAACTGTCTCTATCTTTTTCTCAATCGCTTCCTCAATAATGTCCTTAAGAGCACGGTCTATGTCCCTGCCCTTGTTGTAAATTTCGTGAAGATCGAGTTTTAGTTTTGCCATTGATCTGAAGAATTAAAAGCGAAATTAAATAAAAAATATTGTAAATTTGTTTCTGTTATTCCGGGACATGACCAAAATTCTTACAACAATATTTCTTTTAATATCTGCATGTGCTTTTTCACAAACAAAGATCACTGCAGTAATAAAAGATTCAGGTACTAAAGAGTCCCTCCCTTATTGTAATGTTGCCGTAAGCGGAACACGTAACGGAACTATTACGAATGGCGATGGCGTATTCAGCATTTCAGTGAGTTCACCGGATGATGTTCTGGTTTTTTCTTATCTGGGTTATGACCCGAAGTCAATTCCTGCAAATAAACTGATGAATACTACCGTGATATACCTGACGAAGAAAAATATCGTTATAAGTGAGGTAACGGTTCATTCCGATAACGATTACATATACGACATCTTTGAAAAATGCAGAAACAACCTGATCAAAAATTCGGTTCCCGGAGTTTCAAAGGTCTATTATTGCAACGAGACATCTGCAAGTACAATATATGTAGAACTTCCGATAAACGGTGTTATGACAAAGACGTATGCAGAAGATGATAGTGTTGAAAAACCCGTGGAATTGCTGGAATGTTTTTACAACGGATATTTTAATGGGGTTAGTATTGAAGAGTTGGGCTTTAAAAATGGCAGAACCGCACTTGCTGCAAAGGATAATTTTTTCCTTACTCATAATTCATCAAAAGCAATTTCTATGATCTCTGTAACAGAAGAGAATGTACTCTTCCCATTATTGCCTTTTCAAATGAGGAAGGGAGCAATGAAAAAGAATTTTGATGTTGCAATGTTGAGTTTCGATGGAAAAGTTTATAATATTAGTTTTCTTCCTAAGGATAATAACAAAGAGTGCTTTTCTGGTGAAGCATGGATAGAAAAAGGTACTAATAATCTTTTAAAGATAAGTTATAGGTCAGTAAATTCTGAAAATTATCCTTTTACTCCATTCCATTCCTTTGATTCTATATGGAATGTTTCAATGGAAATTACATCAACTTTTAAAATTGAATCTGATAATTTAATGCCTGACCATACAAACTTTAATTATAGTTTTAATTATTTCAGCAGAAGAGATACAATAACAGGTATAATAAAAGATAAATGGAAAAATATGACAAGGAAGATAATGTCAAAAGGGCTTTTGTTTTTTTATGATTATAATCAGCCTTTTATTCTTCCGTATTTTGAATACAGTGATGATATGGGAGATTACAAAAAAATGTCGTTTATACCTTATAACGAGGATTTCTGGAACAATAACAACACTATACTTTTTACTGAAATACAAAAAAAGAATTTTAATCTATTATCGAATGATGGTCAACTTATTAATTACGGAAGTGGTAATTATGGTAATCAGTTTTTAACTAAACTGAATGGTTGGATTCCTCGTTTTTTTGAGTTCTATTATGCATTCTGGTCCTCAGATAAAAGAATAGTTCCCAATATAAACACCCCGCAATTCGAAACCTATCCTCCTGAAAAAATCAATCAGAATATTAAAAGTAACTTATACATTTTAAAAGTTCAGATACTGCTTGATGTAACATCTTCTGGCGATTCTTTATTATCCAGATCGTATACTGTTTTTGACAATCTGGTGAGTTTTTTTCATCTTCCTATCGATTCCAACACAAATGCCTTTCTGAACATATATTTTGATATTTGCGAAATTGAAAGGCGAAAAATGCAAAAAACACTCGATTCTCCTTTTTTTTCTGCGTCACAGATAGATTCGATTTACAAAGTCTCTGTTGAAAACATGAATTCGGTAACAAGCCAATACATTAAAGAAGTTGATATTGGAGAAAACTCAAAGTATTTCGAAAAGTGGAATAAGTATGTGTACAATATACTGGGGATCGACAATATTAAACTGGCAGCAGAAAAATGAAACATTAAATAGTAAAATGATATGAACATGAAACAGAAAATATACCAGGTCGATGCATTCACCGACAAGGTCTTTTCAGGTAATCCGGCTGCCATCTGCCCCCTCGAAAAATGGCTGAGCGATGATATAATGCAGAAGATCGCAATGGAAAACAATCTTGCAGAAACTGCTTTCTGTGTAAAAGATAAAAATGGATACATTATCCGCTGGTTCACTCCTGCTGTTGAGGTTGACCTGTGCGGTCATGCAACACTCGCTACTGCATATGTACTCTTTAATATTTTAGACCATCAAGGTGATATTATTTATTTTGAATCGCCCAGGAGTGGTAAATTGACCGTCACCAGAAACAAAGATATGTTAACTCTGAACTTTCCGACAGATAAAATTGAAAAAGTTGAACTTACAGATGCAATTTCAGAAGGACTCAGCATTAAACCTGTTGAAGCATACAAAGGTAAAAGCGATTATCTGCTTATTTACGAAAACGAAAACCAGGTCAGGTCTCTTGTTCCTGATTTCAAACTGATTTCAAAACTGGGCGATCGCGGAGTAATTGTAACTGCAAAAGGAAATAAGTCCGACTTCGTGTCTAGGTTTTTCGCGCCCCAGGCCGGAATTGACGAAGACCCTGTTACAGGTTCTGCACATACTACGTTGACACCATATTGGGCAAATGTCCTGAAGAAATATACACTTTCTGCAATACAGGTTTCAAAAAGGGGAGGCCATCTTACATGCCGCTACTTAAACGACAGGGTAGAGATAACCGGGCAATGCAGGTTGTATATGACAGGGGAGTTGGAACTGGAATAAACTCAGGTCAAGGTCAAGATCGAGGTCAAGAATGGACAACTTCCTCGACCTCGACCTTGACCTCGACCTAGAAATTTAAGAAAAGTAATTCTGTATAGCCTGTCAGTTTGCTTTTTCCTTCTTTTTGCCCATGAAAGTGATAATGATAGGCATAACGGAAACAAGTATTATACCGATAGCAACGAGTTCGATGTTAGCCCTTATCCATGGAATTTCACCAAGGAAGTATCCTGCAAAGGTCATCGTGCATATCCATAACAGGCCTCCGGCGATATCGAAAGGTAAAAACCTTTTAATGTATTTCATTTCGGCTATTCCGGCAACGAAGGGGGCAAAAGTCCTGACTATAGGAACAAACCTAGCCATTATTATGGTCTTTGTCCCGTGCTTTTCGTAGAAAGTGTGGGTTTTGTCAAGGTATTTTTGTTTCACAATGTATTTTCCCCTTAACTTTATTTTCATCACTTTTAAACCCAGCGTACGGCCTATCCAGTAATTGGAATTATCACCTGCAATTGCAGCTATTGTCAGCAATACTATTAAGGTAGCTATGTCCATGTATCCAAGACGCGCAAATAACCCTGCGGTGAATAACAGTGAATCGCCCGGAAGGAAAGGCATTGCAACAAGCCCGGTCTCAATAAAAATGACAAGGAATAATATTAGATAAATTGATGTCTGGTAAGTGTTTATCAGCCATTCAAAGTCCAGATTGATTATATGCCTGAAGAGTTCGATATGCTTTGTTTTTTTTTGAGACTGCAAATATATTTATTTTTGTTTAATAATTATTTATTATGTTTGTATTCAAATGGCTATCTGAAATAGAGACATCTGACGGTCAGTTAAAAAAAATGTAGAATTTAAATATTTCAATTATGACAAAAGACAAAAAGAAAAAAGCCGAAAAACCTGCAGAGATGGAGAAATACCACGACGAAAAGCAGAAGGTAGAGGAAAAGGTCTCGAAAAAGAAATTTGAGAAAAAACTCGACAAACTTGCAATCGAACTGGTTAAACTTCAGGAATGGATTAAAGCCAAAAAACTGAAAGTGGTTGTGATCTTCGAAGGCCGCGATGCTGCCGGCAAAGGGGGAGTTATTAAGACAATCTCATCTATTCTTAACCCTCGTATATGCCGTATAGTTGCACTTGGCGTTCCTACCGAAAAGGAAAAAAGCCAGTGGTATTTTCAGCGTTATGTCAGCGAACTGCCTGCAGGCGGCGAGATGGTTTTATTCGACCGTAGTTGGTATAATCGTGCCGGAGTGGAACATGTAATGGGGTACTGTTCGAATGAAGAATACGATGAATTCCTGAGGTCATGCCCGGAATTCGAAAAGATGCTCATCCGTTCGGGTACAATAGTTATAAAATACTGGTTCTCGGTAAGTGATGACGAACAGGAACACCGTTTTCAGGACAGGATAAACGATCCAACAAAGCGCTGGAAGATAAGTCCTATGGACATCGAGTCACGCGGCAAATGGGTTGAGTATTCCATGGCCAAGGACAAAATGTTTGCATACACCGATACAAAACAATGTCCCTGGTTTGTAGTAGAAGCCGACGATAAACGCCGTGCAAGGCTTAATACAATACATCACCTGCTGTCGCTGATCAAATACGAGGACCTTACGCAGAAACCCATCAAACTTCCCCCAAAGAAGATAGACGTTGCTTATGTAAGGCCTCCGAAACAGGAACAGACCTTTGTGCCGAATAAGTACTAGTTAAGTTTTTTGTTACTCTTCGTGTTGTCTAAAAATTTCTGCTCCTTAATATTTATACCTATTTGAATCTGGTTTTAGGTTGAAAGGTTGAGCGGCTGGTTTCTGGTTTCTGGTTTCTGGTAGCCAGCCACCAGTAACCAGTGACAAGCAACCAGCAACCAGTAATCTGTTGTTATAAACCTATTACTATAAACCTTTTACAAAACCAGTTGCTCAACCCATCAACTATTGACTTTTTAGAAAACCAGTTGCCCAACCCATCAACTTTATACCCGAATAAACACAGTATTTTTGAATTTTCTATTGTGGCTTTTATTGGTTACTGATAGCAGGAAAGACTAAATATTTTGTATCTTTGCATTCCATTTGGGGCTGTTCCGGTTTTGACAGCAGGCAGAATGGAACAGTAAGCATGCCGGGCCATGGGACTTAACCCGTAATAATAGCGTTCCACAACAACAAACGGCGAAAACTTCGCTTTCGCTGCTTAATCCGTAAGGAAAAAGCAGCTGGGACAATTGCCAGGCAATGCGTCCCGACCTTTCCCGGAGGTACGTCTCCGCAGCCCCCGAACCGGAAAGGACAGTATACGGGGATAGCGTATGCAGCGCTTCGATGCAGCCGCGAAAAAAAAGAAGATACGGTCCATGTAGGTTGCATTTAACCGGCCTGTTCCCGACAATCAAGTAAATGCTACGCATGTAGAAAGCTGTTTGGTTCCCTGTTTGGACCCGGGTTCGAATCCCGGCAGCTCCACAAATTCACCTCGAAAAGTTTCTTAAAGCCTCATTACGAAAGTGATGAGGCTTTTGTCTTTTCGAATATTTTCGATATTTATCGTATTTTCACGATGTTTTAAATACTGCTGACCCGGAAATCTGCATACCAAAGGCTTGGTATGCAGATTTCGGTAACAATATGTTAATCAGTATTTATAATGCTTATTTGTTTTTGATATTAAAAATATTTGATTTAACTTTGTACCGTTGACGACCAAATCTGCCTACCAAAATGAATACTTATAAAACTTTTTCGCTTTCATTCTATATCAGGAATGACAGAATCAATAATGAAAACAAAGCTCCTTTAGTTGCAAGAGTGAAAGTCAACGGGGAGAAGCTAGAGATTTCAACTAATATCAAGGTGCCCGTCGAACATTGGAAAGACGGAAAAATTACAGGTAATAATGCTGAATGCAATGAAATAAAAGAGTTCATTGAAGAACTAAGGAATAAAATAATCGGCATCAGAAGAAAACTAATGCAACAAGATAATGAAATTACTATCCATCAGTTTAAAGATGCATATTTTGGAACACAGGGAGGATCTCAATCACTTTCGAAGTTGTATGCTGCATTCATGAAGAGAATCAATGATCTTTCCGGTATAGATTACAGCCCTGCAACAATTCTCAGGCATGAAACAGCCAAAAAGCATGTTTTCGATTATTTAAATCTTCAGTATAAGGCACCTGATTTGGAACTTAGAAAATTAAACTATGAATTTGTTTCGGGATTTGAAAAATATCTGAAAACAGTTAGAAATTGTAATCAGAACTCTACTTCCAAATACATTAAGAATTTTCGTACAGCAATCAACTTTGGGGTAAAAAATGAATGGTTGCAAAGAGATCCATTCTCAAACTTCACATGCAGAACTGTCCAGACCGAAAGGGGATTTCTTACAGTGGATGAACTGAAGACACTTGAAGATACTCCTATAGAAGGCAAAAATTTCTGGCAGACACGCGATATTTTCGTTTTTTGCTGCTATACGGGTCTTTCCTTCATTGATGTCACAAAACTCAAACGTGAGCATATTATGAAGGGAATAGATGGCAAAGAATGGATAAATATTAACAGGACCAAAACCGAGACCAATTCAAAAATCCCGTTGTTGCCAAAGGCAAAGGAAATACTCGAAAAATATAAGAATCATCCTTCTGTTAAGGATGGAGAATGCCTGCTTCCCGTAAACAGCAATCAACGCATGAACATGTATCTTAAGTTCGTGGCCAGGGATTGCGAGATAAGTAAAACCCTTACTTTTCACATGGCAAGGCACACTTTTGCAACCACTGTTACCTTAACCCACGGCGTTCCGATAGAGACTGTCAGTTTCATGCTTGGACACAGAAGTATCAAAACAACCCAGATCTATTCAAAGGTGGTAGAGTCCAAGGTCGGTAAAGACATGGGCGACCTTATGAAAAAGATGTCTGCCGGCAAGCGAAAAAAGAAATAATACCTAGCAATTGCTTTTTCCTTTTTCGATGATATTCAGGATATCACTTCGCTTGTAATACCACGTGCCTCCCATCTTTTTTCCAGGAAGTTCTTTCGATTTTCTTTTTTCATAGAACCAGGTTGTCTTTCTCGAAAGAATTGTCCTTGCTTCATTTTCCGTAATGTAATCTCCTAAGGGCTGGGATTCATTTTTTTTTGCGTTCAGCATTTCGATAACCAGTTCGATCTTCTGATTAAGTTCATCCAGCTTTTTGTTCGAAACGATGATCATTTGGTCCGGGCTGTCATTCATGACGTTCAATTTTTTTTAAGTTTTTAAACTTGTAATTGAAATTGTATTTAAATGCAGCCTGTATTATCCAGTTAATGGCAGGCCGGTATCTGCATAGTATAGTTCCGACTGGCCGGAACGTCATAAGCCATTCAGGATGATTGCTCACCCATTATTTTATCTATTGTAACCGTTTTCCCACTCTTGGTAGAGTAGGAAACCGATTGGTATTTCTCTTTCATTAATATTTCAAGAACCATTTCTTCAGCATTAACCTTTGCTGCCGCCGGTATTAACTTTTTAGATTTACCATTGCTGTCAACTATAGTCAGTGATTTCAGTTTATGCTCTCTGACCAATTTAATGATTTCGGACTCGTCTTCGCTTAGTATTCCGTATTTAACAGGCAGGTTAATATTTATATCAAAATGGGTCTTTGTAAAATCGAAGATAATTTTTGAAAAGGGAATCACTATATACCCACTACTTTTAACCTCAGCAAGCATGGTCATATAATCTTTTTGCTGACTTATTTCCCCTAGACGTTCCTCACAATAAGGGATTATCAGGCCCTCATAATTTATTAAAAGGTCGTAATTCAGTTTATCGTGTATGGTTTGTATAATAAAAAAAAATAGAAAGCATAGCTCCGGAACTACAGTGTTATCGGGGACCTCTTCTAATTCCTTCAATATCTTGAAATATTCTTTTTCAGGCATATCTTTTTCAATAACCTGCTTCTTTATTGCCGGGTTTGAAATAATCTGTTTAAGAAACCCTATAGGAACTGGAGTCATCAAAAAGGACCTTACTTCTCTAATGATTTTCCTCTTTGCACCTATTCTCACTAAGTCCTGTACAATCTTTAGCCAAACAAATTCAATAAAATTAAATTTTCGCCACTGAGCGTTAGTAAATCCTTCCCATAACAGGTCATTATTATTTAACTCATTAATGTTTCTTGAACTCAAACCCGTATCCTTTACAGAAAAACACCTTTCCAGCATATCTTCAGCAATATGAAAAATTACACTATAAGGGTTTGATTTTAAAGATTTAGGCTTAATTGTCATAATTCATGTTGATAAATTATTTTGACAAAGATAATACAATTAAGTATATTTGCCAAATATATTATTCATAAAATGAATATTAATGATAAATATGACATAAATACAGGTAAATGGAATCATACCTGTTTAGATTGCAAGAAACCCTTTCAGGGAACAGAAGGCAAGAAATATTGTTCTCCTAAATGCAAAAGACATCATGATAACGAGATTATTAAAACGGCTAACAGATTAATAAACAAAGATGTGATCACAATGCGCAAAAACGTGGTATTACTGAAAAGTTTTGTCGACAAGGGAATTACCAGTATGCTTCTGGAAGATTTCAAAGAAAGCGGTTTTATTCAAAATACACCTGTAAAGCTATACGAAGAAGACGGAAAAGTTTTGTCGACAAGGGAATTACCAGTATGCTTCTGGAAGATTTCAAAGAA
>CAZEWB010000063.1:0-10870 GCA_964515655.1 uncultured Bacteroidales bacterium | reverse complement strand
TGTGTTGGGTGTGTTTGGGGGGGTGTTTATAATTCTCAAACTTGCCCTTTCAGCTCTCGGTCCTAGGGTGGCTGGAAACGATGGGTTGGCAGTAGCAGGATCGGGATTCGTACCATCAGAACGATAGTGGATGTTTCTATTTCCAGCCGGTGCGGCGTAGTAATGGCAGTAAGCCGTGCCAGGATAACTTGCTTTGTTGTCATCAATTAAAATAATTAAACTATTTGTATTAGTATAAGTTATTAAATCACTTACATTAACAGCATACCATCCATTTGCCTCTACAAAACTTCCACTATAGACATTTGTAAGACTCCCGGAATTAACCCAATCCGTTGTTGAACTAAAACTGGCTTTGTTATACTCTTTCATGTAAATTACTTGATTAGCCAGCGTTGTTGTTGATGCGTTATGTTCAAATTCCAATTGCGTAATCAAGCCGGTAAAATTTAATTCACTTTGCAAATAGATATATTCTGAGAGACTATAATTATAATATTCATTAGCAATATGGTCATAATCACTCGTAGCACCATCAACGGGTGTAACAGTAGGGTCAATAGTAACGGGGAATGCTCTGCCATCAGTATGGAACCAGGCAAGGGGAATTGTTGTTGCGACCTCTATTCCGCCCTTCACAAAATGAACACGATATGTTCCCACTATAGTTGATTGATCTCTTTCGACAATATCCTCTGATGTTACTTTTTCTTCAGGAATAGATAATAAGGAAAATGCCCTGTCTTGGTTTATCTTGGCATCATAAATAACAATTTTTCCAAAGCAAAAACCTACGTCCTCGTTATTTCGCTTTATGGAGAATGTTTTAGTGGAAAAATCGGAATTCATGATTAAAGAATTATTATACACACTATATTCATCGGATATTGGAACAAATTGAGTAAAAGAAACAAAAGCATCTGGCATGTCATTGTTTAAAATACCTTCAAGGGAATTAATAATTATATTATTCTTAACGCCCGCATCAAAAACAATAAATTCATCTAAAATGCCAGGGTATGTTTCGTAATTTATATGTTTATTAGATATAGTTGCGTTAGTTGCGCTGGCTATAGTAGAAGAAATAGTGCTTCCTTCAGAGCTGAGAATCTCCATACGGGGACTAATCCACCATTCGAATCCTTGGTCGTTATATTGCATCACGCAACCAAGTTCGCCAGCTTTTTCTGGATAATATGTCTTTATTTCGTGTGTAAGATTACAATATTTGTGTGTTGATTTTTTAAGCGTTTTATTTTCAGCGATTGTGAAATCAATATCCTGCCAGGCACCACTTTCATCTTGATAATGCATTAGGCGGCCAATTTGTACACATTTTGTTCCGTCACCATTGTCAAAATGCTTCGAAATTCTCGTCCTTTTTTCAAGTATCTCCTGTTCAGGAGTATATCCTTCGAATATCCCACCTTTTTGCCACTTTTCATCAGGAACAGAACGTAAAGCAGCGCTTTTTTGCCCCCACCCAAAATTGCAAACAGATGACAAAAGGGATATTATTAAAACTATTTTAATGCTGTTTGAATTAAAATATAATATATTCCTTCTATTTATTTTCATTGCATCCATTTATACCGTAATTATACGTAAGAAACCAAGTAAAGTTACATTATTATATAATCTTTTCATAATAAAAAGACGAAATATTTATTTGATGGTTGCCTTTTATTGCATTTTTCAGACATTTGCCAGCGTATGTCATTAATAGTTATTGACATTGCTCTTTTTCTTTGACGGTTAAGTGACAAAATAATAGCACACGGCAATTTGACAAAATCAGTATATTATGGGATAATTATTGAAAAAGAGAAGTTTTTGCTTTTACTACCGTTTCTGCGTACATATAGGGCGAGAACTCGTTGAAAATCCTGATCACACATGTTTTTTTACAGGCAATAGGTAATTATACTGCAAACGGGATAAATTTCCGCATCGATTGGAATATCCAGATTATAGGTTAAAAGGTTGAGCAGCTGGCTTGGTCAATGGGTTATAGTTTCAGGTTTTTTGACAACAGATTAATGGTTGCTGGTTGCTGGTTGCTCGTCACTGGTTACTGGTGGCTGGCTACCAGATACCAGATACCAGTAACCAGTAACCAGAAACCCAACCCATAAACCATTAACAAAAATGCGACAAATTACCCAATTCCAAGTATAAACCAATAGTGGTGATTGACGTGTATGTCCTTATTTGAGTTCTTTCATATTAATACATAACCATAGGTTAAAATTTCATACACAAAAGGATTGCTGATAACAAAGTCCTTTTTATCAATCGGATGGGGTTCAATGCGGGTATCAATTTTTGTTGTTAACATTAATAGTTTTACCTGAGTTGAAAACTTCTCGGTCAGATTATTAAAAACTAATGCCAGGTCAATATCGCTGTCGTCAGTATAATTTCCTTTAGAGTATGAACCAAACAAATAAGCTTTTTCGTAACAAAAGCCATTTTGTTTTATAAATTCCAGATATTTATTTGTTACTTCAAATATGTCTGCTTTAACCATTGTGAGTATAATTACATATTACCTTACAACAATAAGTTTATTTGTAAGTATTGCATTGTCGTATGAAACAGTAACAATGTACATCCCCTGGCGCAAGGAGGATGCAGGAACGGAAATACTATTAATAGCAGATTCGCTGATTCCGGATTCATTAAAAACAATGAACCCAAACGAGAACCTAACCGATAGTCACTGTATTGGAAGCTGAAACTTCCTTTCCGGCAGAATCCTTCGCTGTCAAAGTAAATGTTTCCGTTGAATAAACATTAATGGTCATTTTCCCGGAAGGGACTGCGACCGTTCCGACAACAGGAAGTATTTCTGCCGACACAGCACCGGTGGTACTCCATGAAAACGCAACTTCAACACCGGGAGTCCCCTGTAGCGGAATAGCTTCAAAAGTACAACCAAGAGGTTCTGTTAACTCTTTAGACACACCTGTTGCAGTCATCCCTGGTCCGGGTGTAAAGGTTACTATATCATTCAACTTCGGAACATAACCACCAACAGTATTGCCTGCATTGATGTTGTATTCGTACTCGTTGTTAGAGCCGTCATCAGTTCTTGCAATTTTACCCTTGTTTTCCGGAGGGTTAACCCAATTAATAGTTCCTTTTGCCATAATAAAAATTTCTCAAAGTTAATAATATTATATCAAATTTTAATTGTAAATAAATTTACAACTTTATGCAAAGAAATGCAGCAATAAATTATTTGCAAAAAAATAATTGTATTTTTGCTTCAATATGATTTCATTAAGAAAAATTTTAGTAATAATATTGGTGTTAATATGTTTTGCTCACACTTCTTTCGGGCAAAAACAGGGAACTATTGATAGTTTGCTCAAAGTGCTTAAAACATTAAAAGAAGATACCACTAAAGTAAAGTTATTATATGAGTTGTTTATCGAATATTCTAATGTAGATAATAACAAAGCTTATCAGTGCTGCCAACAAGCTATTACTCTGTCTGAGAAAATTGACTATCAGGACGGAATCGCCGAAGGATTGGGAAATATAGGCAGTATATATTTAGTCCAGAGCAACTATGATAAAGCTATGGAGTATTATCAAAAGTCGCTTGATATATATAAAAATATTGGTAGTAAAAATGATGTTGCCAGAACTACAGGTAATATCGGCTTAATCTATATGAATAAAGGAAATTATGTAGAAGCCCTTAAACTCTTCATAGAGTCAGCCAAAATAAGGGAAGAACTTGGCGACAAAAGAGGAATTGCATACCAGTATAATAATATTGCCCGTATCTATTATTATATGAACAATAAAAACCAGACAGTTGAATATCTGCTTAAAGCGCTTAAAATTGCAAAAGAAATCGGAGATAAAGAGATGGAAGCAAATTATCTGAATAACATGGGTGCTTTTTACAGTGCCGAAAATCAACCCGACTCATCTATTTATTATTATAATCTTACATTGGAAATTCAAAAACAATTAGAAAATAAACGGGGAATAGGTTCGGCTTTAAGCGGCATAGGAGCAATTTATATGGATACTAAAAAATACACATTAGCTATTAAATACTTTCAGCAATCTCTTGAAATATTCGAAGAACTCAACGGAAAAAATGAAATGATAGGAAATTTAAACAATATCGGGCGAATATATTTTAAGCAGGAAAATTATTCTGTATCTATTGAATACTACCTTAAAAGCTTATCAATAGCTCGTGAAATCGGCTCTATTGATTCGGAACAGTCCACGTGTTTTTTCCTTGCAGAAGTTTACAGCAAAATAAACGATTTTAAAAACGCATTTCTTTACCAGCAGCTATACGCACAATTGAAAGACACTCTTTTTAATAATGAAAGCCAGAAAGCATTGGCCGAAATGGGCACTAAATACGAAACCGAAAAAAAGGAAAAGGAAATAGAAATTCAAAATCTTCAAATTGGTCAACAAGTATTGGAACTCAATAAAAAGCAAATCGTCATTTATGCAGTACTTGGAGGTTTGATTTTGGTACTTTCGCTTGTGGTTATTGTATTTCGCAGCTACCGGCTGAAGAAAAAAGCACATGAAGAAATTACTATTAAAAATAAAGAATTGGGGCAGGCAAATGAAGAGATTTCTGCTCAACGAGATGAAATAGAAGCCCAGCGCGATAAACTTCACGATCAAAACCATATTCTTGCTGAACAAAAGAAGGGAATCACCGACAGTATTACATATGCTAAACGTATACAACAGGCAATACTACCTGATCTTAACAGGGTACTAAGTCACCAGTCGCCAGCCGGCAGTCTGCAAATCGACCAGGCCATTGCAGACTGCGGACTGAAGACTGCAGACTATTTCGTGTTGTTCAAACCAAAAGACATTGTAAGCGGAGATTTCTACTGGGCAACAAGAATTAACGACTGGCTTATTGTAACTGTTGCGGATTGTACAGGGCATGGTGTCCCCGGCGCTTTTATGAGTATGCTGGGCGTATCATTTCTTAATGAGATCGTCCGGAAAAAAGAAATAACACAGGCCAACCATGTGCTCGAAGAATTACGAAAATCAATAATTGAAAGTCTGCAGCAGAAAGGAGCGACCGAAGAGCAGAAAGACGGGATGGATATAGTATTTTGCGCAATAAATGTCAACACGTTACTTATGCAGTTTGCGGGAGCCAACAACCCACTTTACATAATAAAAAGGAATCCTGAGGTCAAGGTCAAGGTCGAGATCAAGGAAGCTTGTCCCTCGACCTCGATCTTGACCTCAACCTCGACCTTAACGGAGTTGAAACCCGACAAGCAGCCCGTTGGAATCTATAAGTTTATGAAACCTTTTTCGAACCAGATTGTGCAACTAAATAAAGGCGATTGCATTTACTTTTGCAGTGATGGCTTTCAGGATCAGTTCGGCGGTCCCAATAACAGAAAATTCATGTCAAAACAATTAAAGGAATTATTGGCAAGCATTTCAGACAAACCGATGGACGAACAAAAAAGAATTATGGAAGAAGCATTTAAAAACTGGAAAGGCAACCGCGAGCAGATTGACGATGTAACTATATTGGGGTTGAAAATTTAAAAATTTATATCACAGTTCGGATAGGACAACAGGCTTCTGGTTACTGGTTACTGGCAAGCAGAAACCAGTAACCAGTAACAAATGTGAAACCTTTATTGTTACTTATTCCTGAAGTATAGCAACCCCTCCTCCCATAGTCCCGATCCACTTATCACCATTAGTATTAATGGCAATTGCTTTAATATAATTACCTGGCAGGTTGGAGTTATTTATATTAAATACTTTCCAATTGATGCCATCAAACTGTACAAGCCCGCCACCTTCGGTACCGATCCATAGTAAATTATTTTCTGCCAGAGTAATGGGTCTTATTAAATCTATCGGAAGCTGAGAATTCTGGGAATTATAATTTACCCAGTTAATATCGTCAAATTTATCAAGCCCGCTGTTTGTGCCAATCCATTTGACGTTTTGAAAATCAATTGTAACAGAATATACTGAAGGGCTTGATATGCCTGAATTTCCCGGATTAAAAACTTTCCAGTTAGTATTGCCGTCAAATTTTGCCATTCCGCCGCCAGTTGCGATCCAAAGTGTGTCGTATTGATCTATTGTTATTTTTGAGATCGAATTATTTGGCAACCCTGAATTGGAAGGAGTAAAAACAGTCCAGTTTGTACCATCGAATTTTGCCAGCCCGCCACCAGAAAAAGTACCAAGCCAGAGATTCTGATCTGCATCTGTTGCCAAAGATCTTATTCTGTCGGAGGGAATTCCGGAATTTGCCATTGTATAAACCGTCCAATTGCTTCCGTCGAATTTTGCAAGTCCATTATCGGTGCCGAGCCATGCCGTTGCAGGTGAAACAACAAGTATTACGTTTACATTATTATCCGGCAAACCCGAATTTGATGTATTGAAAACCATCCATTCAGACCCGTTAAAAGTAACAAGACCCGAATCAGTACCAATCCATTTCTTTCCCTGGTCATCAATAAAAATGCAATTAATATTATCAGATGGCAGTGGAGAATTGGTACTGTTGAACAGAGTAAATATACCTGTATTGTTATCAGTATTATCCGGAAGGTCGTCGATATTTTTTTTGCAGGAAATAAACAAAACAATTAACAATACAGAATAAAAGACCTTCTTTAACCTGTATATTCTATAACTATTGATTAATCCTTTCTGATGACTATAGCTTAGTAAACTGATCGGAAAAAGTTGCAAATCTTTTCCGTATCGGAATAAATTACATACGCCGGCCTTAAAACCTGCAATATTGCATAGTATATGACTTACGCCGGCCGGAACTTGTCCTGACAAAGGAAGGAGGCCGGTGATACCAAACAAAAAAGTTATACGGGCTTTAGCCCGAAACAAACTTCTCAAAACCATACTTAGTCATATATTCGTTGTACTCTTCCTGAAAAATCACTTTCCGGTGATGTTCTTCCTGGTTTTTAATATAATTCCGTACCCTGTCAACATCGTTCTCACTTACAGAAACTGCGAAATACTCATCCTGCCACTCTAACTTAGGCTTTATAAGTTTTTGCTTGTTTGCCCAATGCGATGCTTCACCTTTAAGAAGCATAAGAATTTTATCTATTGTCTGGCCTGATTTCAGGGAAATCAGACAGTGAACATGCTCTAGGTAGCCGTTAATATAATCTACATAAATGTCTTTGCTATGAGCATTTTCACGGATATGCTCAAAAAGGGGCTTGCGGATTTCCTTTGCCAGTATCGGCGCCCTGTTTTTTGTTGTCCATACGAGATGAACCCAGATTTTTATATACCCCATTACAGTATGTTTTGGGCTAAAGCCCTTCTTTTTTCTTTTTTTATCACCGGCCTGAAGGCCGGAGTAAGTCATTTTTACGGGCTAAAGCCCGGGTTCTACTTTCTTTTCTTATACCCGTGCTCCTGCCTTTGGCAGGACAAGTTCCGCACGGGGTAAGTCAATGTTCTAATCCCAAATTATTTTGACTCCGTATTTTTTGAAGATTTTATCTCTTGTGACTATTGATAATCTCTCGCATAAACCCTGAGCAATAATAATCCTGTCAAATGGATCACGATGAAAATATTCCAGTTTTATCAGTTGCTGAATATGTTCAAAAGTGACAGGTAATATTTCAACATCACAATCATACAGAAAAAATTTAATAATATCAAAGCCGCCTTTAATTTCTATTTTTTTAAGGGATAGTTTAATAGCTATTTCCCATACACTTGAAATACTGACATAGCATTTGTTTTCAGTATTTTTAATTAAATTAATTATTTTGTCTGGTAACAGTTTGTCTCCATTTATATACCAAACAAGTACATGGGTATCAATTATTAAATTCATTTCATATACTCTTTGAAATCATCCAGAGGGTCATCAAAATCCGGGTGCATTTTTATCATACCCTTAGCATACCCGAATTTGCGTTCCTTTTTTTTAGGTTGCCCGATATGGTTTTTATATTTCAGGAAATCAATAAAATCAAAAACTTCCTTTTTAATATTTTCAGGAAGAGATTTAATGGTAATATACAATTGCAGATCGCTCATCTTTAATTAAAATTTATTTCATTGTAAATTCACTATATCGGGGATTTCAGCGGCCATTATCTTACTATTATTTTCTCGTTGGAGAGTGATCTTTGGGTAGTGATCTCTAACAGGTAAACTCCTTTAGACAGATGGAATACAGGTTTAAACATCCCTAAGTAATCTCCGTTATCATCGGTAATAATGTCTGATGAAAAGACAACAGAGCCAATAGAATTGTTCAATATAATATGAACGTTTTCATTTATATCATAGCCTTTTAAACTGATGAAGAACGACCCGTCGTTAGGGTTGGGATAAATATTTACCGATTGCTGTTCTGCATTGTTAAATTCAACTGCAACAGGTTCTGAATATTTCGATGCTCCGTCGTAATCAGTTTGTTTCAGGCGGTAATATGAAATACCCGAATATGGACTAAGATCATAAGTAGTATAATCTATAGTCTGATTGCTTGTCCCGGCTCCGTCTATTGTAGCTACCACTTCCCAGTTTTCGTAATTGTCGAAGGCGCATTCATTTTTACATTTTTCAACAGTGAAGTAATCGTTATTGATTTCTGTAACGGTTGTCCAAAGCAATTTTACATTACTGTTTTCCGGGACTGCGTTGAAACGGAGAAGTTCAACCGGTAATGGCGTATTGCTTCTTCCAATGGCAAACTGAGAAAAACCTGAAAGGCCGGTCCTGTTACAAGTTACTACACCGGATATATATGCACACGATCCAAAAGTTCCATTAAACCCCCATGAACCAGGTCCTGCTGTTGTTCGTTTTAAAATAGTACAAATTGAACTGTTCGCATTATCATAATTTCTTCCGTAAAGGGTCATATTATAGTTAGCACTTCCCACATCCGGGGTGAAAGTCCAGACGCCGCCATTGGCATTGCCAACGGTAGGGGAGATACCTCCGCAATTTACAATTGCATCATAGGTGCCTCCTTCAATTAGCGGCAAGCCTGTTCCTGTCGCATTAGCGGGATTTGAAAAATTAACAGTAAAATTACTAGCAGTATTACCGCTTGTTATGTTCATGTTAGCTAATTCATAAGCATCAATATTTCCAACAGGAAAATCATAAGAACCTGTTGCACCTACATACCTGATTAAATTACCAACTACATAGCTTGCTGTGGAATGTCCTGATATTGCACCAACATCCGTATTATTAATAATTACCTTGTTGGAACCTGTGACTATTTTACCGTTCTGCAAAATTAAGTTGCCCAAAGTTCCCAAAACCATATCTCCACTGATGATGGTAACAGTGGGAGTTCCTGCAGTATTATTTATCCCGACATTATTAAAGTTACCGGAACCGGTCTTGGTATATGTCTGGGCAATGGTTCCTTTAAATGTGATTTTTCCGTTATTGTTTGTTGTCAGGGTTCCGGTATGAGTGAAATTACCGCATATTTCCAATTCAGCTTTACTGTCAGAAAAGGATAAGATTGCACCGCTTTGCAAATTCAAATCTTTACATTCTGCAGCGCCGGCCATATTAAATCCGATATCAGGATCAATAGCAAGGTCAGGAATACTCACATTACTTGCACATGTGGGTAAACAAGTACTTGTCCAGTTTGATGTGTTAAACCAGTTATTTGCGCCACCAACTATACCTAACCATACTATTGGGTCAGGCGGACTATTGTAAGTCGCCACAGGTGTAGCACAAGTGCTTGCTGCACATCCGGGGGGTATGGCTGAAACATAATATGTAGTGGTTCCGGTTATATAAGTAGTATAAGATGTTCCTGTACCGGACTGTAATAATGTTCCCCCGCAGGAACCGCTATACCAGTTGTAGGTATAACCGGCCACAGGACCTGTTACACTTAAAGTTACATCACCGGCTCCGCATGTAGAACCATTTGGTACAGTTGGAGGAGAAGTTACGGTGCCGGTAACGGTAACCAAAGTTCTTGCTGCAGCAACGCAGCCATATGAATTTACCGCTTCGAGATAATAATTGTTGGCGCCTGATGCTAAAGGACCTGTAGTGTAGCTTGTCCCGGAACCTAAAAGCGTGCCAAAAGTGGGTGCACTATACCAACTGTAATTATAACCCGCTATAGGTCCGGTAACAGTGAGCACAGAAGTACTGCCAATGCAAGCTGATGCCGGAGCAGCTGTGGCTGCGGGATTGGCAGGTGTGGGATTGATAACAACACTTATTGGAGTTGGTGCGGTGAGCGTACCGCAGCACTCTGATCTTACCGTAAGGTTAACAATAAAAGTTTGCGGGTTGGTTGGATCTGTATTATTAAATGTAATATTCGTTGACGATGCTGTTGGTGATGCAATGGAATTAGAGCAAGTAGGACAAGGGCCACTCGGATTTGTTACTGTCCATAAATAGGTGAAACCGGGTGTGCCTGCCACGCTGCTGGTATAACTGTAAGTCCCATTGCAGCCTGTGTTGGGTCCTGTAATGCTTCCTGCGGATGGCGCTGCCATCATCATATTATTAAAACCGGTGTATGTATAAACAGCCTTAGTTCCGGTAACTGTAACACCATCCAGATCGCAATTATTTCCATAAGCCGAGGTGAATAAAAATGCAATATATAAAGTAGTTTGCCCCCCGGCGCCTGCAGGCAATACGGTGTTTTTCGCGTACCAACCGGCAGCGCTACCGGTATATCTCGGGTAAGATGTGGAATTATTCCATGTTGCTCCATCGGTTGACCACTGCACCGTAACATTATCTGCATGAGGATGTTACATATACTAATTCAGATAATGTTACGGTGCAGTGGTCAACCGATGGAGCAACATGG
>CAZEWB010000062.1:0-10872 GCA_964515655.1 uncultured Bacteroidales bacterium | reverse complement strand
TGTGTTGGGTGTGTTTGGGGTGGTGGGCTTATTACTGCTTAACAATTTTCCTGTAAACAATTTCATTCTTCGAAATTATCCTCAGGTTATACAAGCCGGGACTTAGGTTCGAAATGTTGATGCTGTTTGTTTTGTCGGTTAGAGTTTTTGCGGAAACTATCTGCCCCTGCATGTTTATTATTTCGACTGTGGCTTTTTCTTCGCAGTTTATGTAAAGGAGGTTGGTGGCGGGGTTGGGGAAGATTGTGATTTCATTTGATAACTTATTTTCGGGATTTATATTTGTGGCAATATAGCAACCAGAATAATTGGGGTCCTGAAATATCAGATTACCGTATTCATGAAAGCAAAGTAATTGATCTATCATACTGTTTAAACACGGACTTGGGCAACAAAATAGACCAAATTGTCCAACCCCTTCTATCCATGTTATTACTCCACTGTGCTCTGAAAAATACCAGTGCTTTCTTAAAGAGCCTCCCCATTCATGTATTCGTATTGAATCAACAACCAGAGTATCATCGAAAAAAATGAATGTATCTGATACAGCCAGGTTAAAATCATACATCAGGATTAAAGAATCACTTATTGTTCCGCAATTTGGACAATACCTAAAAACGCTGTCGTTCATTTCGTTCCATAAGTCCATAAAAGTCCAATTCACCTGATTAGAGTCGTCAGAAAAATATAATTTATGATAATTTATGCCATTTATTATAGAATCTCCAGAGAACTTATAATAATGTGTGAATCTTAAACTCATTTCCATAACAGGTATTGAAACAATTGCCCATTGCTTTGTTTCGTCAATAAAATTCTGTGCGTGAGTGGGATTTTGCACAGTGAAAAGGAAAATTATTATGCAAAGTATAAATAGTTTTTTCATTGCTTTATAATCTTTTTCATCATTATACCATTATCTGTCTTTATCCTCAAAGTGTACACTCCGCTCCTCAACTCAGACACATCAATACTGCCAGTTTTATCTGAGATAGTTTTTGTGGAAACAATTTGACCCTGTATGTTTATGATTTCGAGGGTGGATGTTTCAGGGGTTTCAATATTAAGGATTTCAGAAACGGGATTTGGGTATATCTTAATTTTGTCCAACAAATAACTATTAATATCAAGCAATTCATAAATCGAACATTTCCACACTCCTGCTTTGTCTGAACCGGCATAAAGGGTGCCTGATCCTGATTCAAGGGACAGTATTTTTGCAGGAACAAGGCCATTGTTAATTGATATCCATGTATTTCCATAATCATTCGACATATATACGCCGTTCTTTTCGGTCGAAATAAACACTATAGAATCATGAAATGCAAAATCAGTAATTGGGTTGTCTTGTATAGAAATATCATTTGAATGATGCCAACTATCTCCATAGTCTGAAGAAATAGATACTCCGTATTTTTTCATTCCAGCATATAATTTATCGACATTTATTGCAACAGAATTTATTACCGTATCATATCCACAACTAACATTTGTCCAGGTATTGCCAAAATCAATCGAGCGAAACATAGTCCCGCTAAAAATACCTGCGCTAGCATAAAGCGTTGCCCCTGCAAATAAATTCAATCCGTCAGTAGTTATAGAATTTATAAAAGGATTGGTTATTCCATTGTTGATAGTAGTCCATGAACTTCCATTGTTATTTGACAAACTTATTCCCATAGTCCCAGCAGCATAAATATTATTATCTAACATTGCAAATGATTTTGGTAAAACTGTGCAACCAGTAGAAACCCAATTCACATTGTTTTTAGGAGAAATATTTGCTCCATAAAAAATACTCGCAATAATTATTGAATCATTATAGCAAATTGAATTTACGTTAGTTAATAATTTGCCTTCATTATGTAATACCCATGACTCAAGATACTTGTTACAAATATATACACCGCTATTCGTACCAACGTAAATTAATGAGTCATCTATTGATATTGAATTAACAGTAACAGCATTTATACCATTGCTGGAAGTTATCCATTCATTGCCAAAATCAACAGATTTAAAAACTCCATTTAAGTCTGTTCCGGCCATTAAAGTTGATCCTGTCGTTCCTAAAGACAATATATTTTTACTAGCAAAACCATTGTTTACTTCTTCCCAATAATTTCCATAATCTATACTTTAAAAAATACCAGAATCTGAACAAGCAAAAAGAGTATCTCCGATTGTTTTTATTGAAAACACATCAATATAACCGAAATAAGGTAACCCATTATTCTTAACTGACCAATTGGCTCCGTTGTCAGTAGACAAATATACACCATCCCCACTAGTCCCTGCATATATTCTATCATTGATAAAAGCAAACGACAATACACTTCCCTGCATTCCATTATTTGAACTTGTCCAGATGTTGCCATTATCATATGAAACAAAAATACCACCACTTGTGATAGGTAATGTTGAATAATGAGTTCCCAGAAAAATGCTTGTGTCCTTTATTGAAATTGAATAAATATAAACACCTGATGGGGAATTTTGATTTGACCAAGTATTGCCATTATCATCAGAGACATATAATCCCCAGTTTGTTCCTGCGAATATCCTATTAGAAGCACCTATTGCTAATGATAAGATTTGTCTGTTCTCTATACCATTACTAATATAAATCCACAAATCCCCATAATTATCTGAAACATAAACACCACTATCTTTACCGGCATATATTTTATTTCCAGAAATTGTCAGGGATAAAATATTCTTATTTGAAAACCCGTTTGTTTTATACGTCCAATTATTACATGAATCATTTGAAATAAAAACCCCATTATCGGTTCCGGCAAAAACATTAATGCCGTCTGTAATTATACAATTGATTTTACCGCCAAAAGGACCGTTCATCTGAGTCCATTGTGCGTTTGCAATGCCTGCGCTAAAAATTATTATTGCAAATAGAATTATTTTTTTCATTTAAATGTTTTCTTTATATTATTTACCTATCTTAAAAAAGCAATGGTGATATCCTGAGCCAGCCATATATAATACTTATAATGCGTTGGTGTTTTTGGCTGTGTCGAAGCATGTGCGGGGGCATGTGGGAGATCCTTCGACACGGCTGATTAAATTGTGTAGTATCATAATCGTTGCGCAGCAGCCGACTCAGGATGACAGTGTGGTGTGTTGGAGATGTTAGTATTTTCATTTCCATTCCCCAAATATACTAAAAAGCAGGGAATTATGGTAATTTATTTTTTAGTTTATTCACAAATCCTGTAAATTGAATATTTATAAAACAAAACACGATGTTTTTTGTAGGGGTTGAAAATTTTCAACCCCTACAAATGTTTAATTGGTTTTGTTTTATAAATATCGAAAATGTCCTGATCGTATTCGGGCTGCTTGTGCTGCAGATACATGAACACTGAACAAGTCCGAAGGACTTGAATATTAATAGCCAGCGGTAGCTTGCCCTGAGCCTGTCGAAGGGAAACCGCTGGTTATTAATAAAAGTTATTTGCAATCCTGAATGGGTTGAACAGCGTCATATTCAACCCCTTCGGGGTTGTCGTTTATTTTATAGGCATAACCCCGCATTTCATGCGGGGTTATTTACATTTAATCCCTTCGGGATTATGTGAGAAACTAGCCAAACTCTAGTTAACCCATAGGGATTATCGTCCTACACCTTGTCTATCTTATCGCTAATGTTGGTTGCGACTTTTAGTGCGTTATAGCCGTCCTCGAAACTGACAGAAACGTCTTTGTTGTTTGTGATGGAGTCCAGCAATTGTTCAAGTTCGACCTTTATCGCGTTATTCATGTTCACATCCAGCGATTCGCTTATGTAATTATCGTTTTCGCCTGTTCTGACCTCGCCCTCGGTTAATCCGGTAAGTTCTATGCCTCCTCCGTTCTTCATCCTCAGAATTTCGGCGCGTTTGTTAAGGCAGTCAACATTTATGTAAGTTTCTTTCTGGAAGAAGCGCATACGGCGCATATTTCCGGTCGATATGCGGCTTGACGTGAGATTTGCTACACATCCGTTGTCGAATTCGAGGCGGGCATTTGCAATATCGGTGGAATCTGTAACGACCTTTACCCCGCTGGCATGAACCCGCTTAATGTTCGCCTTTACCACACTGAGCACAATATCAATATCATGTATCATCAGGTTATAGATAACCGACACATCCGTACTTCGCGGCGTGAACTCCGCCAGCCTGTGTATCTCGATGAACATGGGGTTATTAATATATGGCAATGCTGCCAGGAAAGCCGGATTGAAGCGTTCGATATGCCCCACCTGTGCCTTTACCTGGGCTTCGTTTGCAAGTTTAAGAAGCGATCCTGCATCACGCACGTTAGACGTAAGAGGCTTCTCAAGAAAAATATGCTTCTGTTTTTTTATTGCCTTCTGTGCACATTCAAAATGAGAGACTGTAGGAACGACAATATCAACAACATCACAGGCATCGAGAAGTGATGCGTAATCAGGAAAAGACCTGATATTGAATTCACCCGCTATCAGTTCCGAACGCGCCTTGTCGATATCGTAAAAACCCACCAGCGAATAGCCGGGTATCTGCAAAATGGACTGAATGTGAAAGCGCCCGAAATAACCAACTCCAACTACACCGATTTTCAGCATATCTTTTTTTCTAAAAATACTTGTAATAAAAAGGGGAAATATGGTCCTGAACAAGTTTTTTTTAACAGTCCGTTATTGAAAACATTATTAATTTCGCTGCTGAATTTTCTACATGAGTTATACCTACCGGATCGCAATCTGCATTTTTTCAGCATGGCTCTCATTTGCTGCTTGTTGCAACGGACAATCGATAAGCATTACAGTAAAAGATTCAAAAAAAGTCCTTCTTACCGGAACGACAATAAAGCTGACAAAAGTATCCGATTCAACCTTTGTATACGGCACCACCGACCGGAAAGGAGTTGTTTTATTCGATAATACTCCCATCGGACTCTATATTGTCAAAATAAGCTATATCGGGTACAAAACCCTCGAAAAGACCATCAATGTGAAGCCCGAAAAAAGGAGTTTTGATTTTTTTCTTGAAGAAAGTTCCACTTCCCTCAGCGAAGTTACAGTTTCGGCAGCCAAACCGCTAATACGGCAGGAAGATGACAAAATGATAATTGATCCGGGGCCAATGGTCAGCATAAGCACAAACACCCTTGAAGTTCTTGAAAGCACCCCCGGCCTTTATGTGGACTACGAAGGCGGCATTTATCTTACGAGTGCCACACCTGCAGTGGTCTATATCAACGGAAGAGAACAGAAAATGGGTAACCAGGATATAATGACCCTATTGCGCAGTCTACCTCCCGGAAGTGTCGAAAGGATAGAAGTGATAAGAACGCCTTCGACAAAATACGATGCGGCAAGTTCCGGAGGCATTATAAATGTTGTGCTAAAGAAAGGTGTTAAACTGGGACGGTTCGGTTCAGCCAACATAGGGATGAATCAGGGTGAATACGGCAACCGTTTCGGGGGATTAAGTTTTAACAACAGCGGGGAAAAAAGCAGCATATATATTAATGTAAACTATTACCATAACGGCACGGTCGAGGACCTGAACTCCGTCCGTTTTCTTTCTGCCGACACTTCAATTCACCAGTCGGCCCGCAGTGTTCAGCAAAGCGATCAGGCTTATGCCGGTTACGGATATAGTTATGACATTAAGAAAGACCTTGTCTTCAGTTACGATGGAAGACTGAACTACACTATACAGAACTCCGATGCGGAGAACAGCAATTACATTTCTGACGTCAGGAACAATATTTTAATGCAAAGTGAGAACAATACCGAAAACAGGTTCGGGATAATGGGCATTCGGCAGGACCTCGGCCTTATAAAAAAGTTCGATACAACAGAATCGGCACTGGACACAAAATTCAGTTATAGTTTCAATAACAATAATTCCACGCAGGATTATAACACTGTATATACTTTTCCAGTCAGTTTCTCATTACCCGGCGAAGGCGAAAACCTGCAAACGAGACATTTTGCACAGTTGCAGTCCGACCTGACATATATTTTTCCTTCTAAAATTAAACTCGAAACAGGAATTAAGCTGTCATATCAGGGTTTCATCAGCAATGCGGATTACTTTTCAGGAAACAACGGAGCCATGACCAATGACAGTCTGAGGACAAATGCATTCAATTACATAGAAAGTATAAATTCAGCATACGCTCAGGCTTCGTACACTTTCGGAAAACTGTTCACTCTTAAAACAGGGGTTAGAATGGAGCAGACCTTTATGAAGGGCATTCAGACAATTCCTGTCGACACAAGTTTTCTAATAAACAGGGCTGACTTTTTCCCTTATATATATATCAGTCGTAAGCTGCCTTCAATTATGGGTATTCAGCTATGGTCCTACATTATTTACAGGAAAAGCATAACCCGTCCGGGGTACCAGAACCTGAACCCTTACATTAAATATATCGACGAATTCCTTTGCGAGGCTGGCAATCCTGCTCTCAGGCCACAGTTCACAGATAATATTGAAATCAATATAAGTTTCGATGATATGCCTGTTTTTGCGATAGGACAGAATTACACAAGCGATATATTTTCACAGGTCGTTTATCAGGATAAAGAAATGAATAATGTGGCTGTAATGACCTACGATAATCTTGGAAAAAACAAAGAAACATATTACAGGGGGATGATAGGATTCCCTCCCGGCGGGGCATATTTTTTTGCACTTGGCGGACAGTATAATATTAATGAATACGATGGATTTTATGAAGGCCTTCCCTTAAGTTATACAAGAGGAAGCTGGCGCTTTTTCACTTTTCATTCCCTCACACTTTTTAAACAGACCAGGATAACTCTGAGCGGATTCATGATGCGCAAAGGGCAACAGGGCTTTTACGAACTGAATGATTTCGGACAACTGAACATAGGGATACATCAGACTTTACTTGGGAAAAGACTTACAATTTCATTAAATGCGAGAGATATTTTCAGGACAATGCTTACTGAGTTCTCGCTGAACCAGGGTTCAATTCACACGTACGGCAACAGGTACGCCGACAACCACCGGTTCGGCATCAACATTCGCTATAATTTCGGGATGGAAAAGAAAGATGAGCGCAAGGGGCTGGAGGGGTTTGAGAATAGTGAGGCGGGGGAATAACATGCAGACAGCGTGACGGAAGCAGTAGCAGTTGCAGCGGCAGTTTTCAGTAGACAGTAGGCAATTGGCAGTAAGCAATTGACAGTAGGCAGTTGTGTTTTCGCAGACTGTAGACTGCCGACTGTAGACTATAGACTGAAGACTGCCGACAGATCTCCTAAAGAATAATAATGAGAAGTAAACTACTTCAGGCGTTTCGAGTATATCACCTTATCGTCGCCGTCTGCGTAAAAGTCTTTCATCACGACTTCCTTGTCGTATTTGAGGCCTTCGTAGAACTTACGGGTAGGCAGGTATTTTTCGGTTGATGAAGTTTCGAGATAGGCAATTTCGCCGCTAAGTTCTTTAATCCTCTTTTCGGTTTCGGCAATAAGGATCTTTCCAAGACCTTTTCCGCGCTGATCGTTATCAACTACTATCCAATAAATATCAAAGCGTTTATGAGTACACGGGATTTCTCCAAAATTTGAAAAAGCTATGGTTTTTCCATTATCATCCTCAATAAAAAGGAAACTATATTCTTCCGGATTGCTGAGAGTGTCAATAACAAGGCTTATTGCGACCTCAACTTCGTGGTCATAAAAGAAACCTGTTGACTCGGTGATACGCTTTACATTTTCAATGTCTTCGTGCTTTACGGTTGTTCTGACTTTCATATTTTTTTTTGTTAGTGGTTTTTAAATAGCAAATATGTAGTAAATTTACGTACTTATTTTTTAATATCACATTTATGGAAGAAAAAAAAATATCCGGTTGGGAAAAAATAAAGACCGGTTTTCCCTGGTTCGGATCAGAAGGTAATTTTCCTTTACCGGCTTATTCTGAATTCATGCCCCCTCCAAGGCTCGGAATTAAACCGTATGGAGAAACCGACTATATTTTACATGATCCGGAAGACAATTTTGGAATAAACATCAGCGAACTTGATGAGGAAACGGTGCTTAAGCCCGGTCTTTCGCATATCATAAAACAGGTGATGCATAAAATAGTCAAATTCGGAAGCGGTCATACCGAATATCATATTACCGGCCATCACATGCAAAATCTTAAAGATAATCCTTACTGGCCTGAAGAATTATCTGAGAAGGCTGCAAAACTCACACACGAAAAATTTGTTTCCATTCTTCCTTTTGCTTTATCAAAGACCCAGGACGACAAAGGCAGGGTCCCGTGGACATTGTTCGGCAACAGTGAAATAAATCCGGGTATTGTTTTCTGGAAGAGTTTCTTTAAATCACCTTCCGAAGAACTGCCCGAATCTGCATTCACTGATTTCGCAGGCCGGCTATTAAACGATGTTTATTCAATTAAGGCAAATGACCGTGACTCGTTACTGAAAGCGGGGTTAAGAATAATGATCTCTACTGAGGTCACAGAAACACCATCATGGATAAAGAATTATCAGATAAAACCAGACGGCATCTTTGACAATGTAACATTCCTGCTTACATTTATTCCTTTCTGTAATTTACCAAAATCTGTTAAAGAAAAATATCTTTCAGGACATCTGAACTTATTGCCATGCCCCGGGAGTCTTGTTTTCTGGGGAATGCCGACCTACGACAAATTAAAAAAGACTCTTCCTCTGGCAGGACAGATACCGATGCTGAAACTGATGCCACGCCAGAGAGGGCATAGCGGAATGAGGGTTCCGCAGTCCGGATGGATACACGAACCTCACCCGCACATTAAGGAAAGCGACTTCCACAAAGAACTTATACATGACTCATACCATCGCACACACCGCTGGCAAAAGGTTCATAAATTCGAGGATGACCTGATCCACAATCCAAAAACGGTTACCCTTATAAAAGCGCTTTTCAGCACCGAGCCCGAACATATTGACCTTTATGACAAGCCTGTGGCGCGCAACTGCCAGATATGGTCTAAGGAATTTGACAAAGTCCTTGACGGGCCTCATTCAAAACGTCACGACATTCTTAAAGCAGAAAGCCTTCTTTCGCAGGGCGGGCTTTTCGGTTTCCGGTTCATGTTCCCCCCGATGAGGATAGGTAAATATGATATGTTCTGGCACAGACCGGTTGTTTCGTGGTGGTCGCCGGAAGAGAACCAGGTGAAGTTTCATATCAACGACCTCACGGGGGTCATTACCGGATATAATATGAACGACCCTAAAGACATAATAGAGATGTGGCCAAGACTTCTTAATCGCGAGCCTCATTTCAGTTCCATTCATGCATTTAATCATGTTCACGATCACTACGCGCACCAGACCGCGATGAACATCATAAATCTTTTCGAGAGCTGGGAGAAACTTGGCAAAAAACCACTGACGAGGAAATTTGCACGCAGCCTTATACGTATTAATAAACACGAAGATCTTGACAAATGGCTGGAAAGCCTGCCGTCGAAAGCATATGATGCCAGTACCGGGAACCAGATCAGAGAAAAGATAGAAGCATTACTACTACCGGCTGACAAGGATGAAAAGATACAGCCATTTACATTTGACAAAACAAAAGAAAGGAGTTTTGAGGAGAACTGGTGGAAGGACATTCATTTCCTTGCTCACGGTGAATTCATAAATAAAGACAACGCCGACTGTGTACAGGATGAAATAACCAAAAGTATGCTGCCTCATCATCACCGTGATCTCGAAAAGATGGGAGACTACTTTATATACAGGCATAAAAAAGCCATAGAAGAAGCGGGGATGCAGGGGAAGGCCACCAGCGGCGAACTGCCCTTTAAATGGCACACCGACTTTGTGTATGATGTTTTCGGAGGATGGAAAAAGAATAACGAAGGCCACACATACGAAAGGGATATCATCTGTATTATTCCCGGTAAAAACAGGAAGGAAGCCGTGGTGATGGCTGATCATTATGACACTGCATACATGGCGGACGTTTACGAAAAGGGGGCGCGCATTTCTGCTGCCGGCGCCGATGATAATTACACTGCAACCGCAACGCTTTTACAGGCTGCACCTATCTTCCTTCAGCTTGCAAAAGAAGGAAAACTTGAAAGGGACATATGGCTTGTTCACCTTACCGGCGAGGAATTCCCGGCAGACTGCATGGGCGCGAGACATTTCTGCAGGTCGATGATAGAGAAGAAACTGAAATTCGTTTCGCATGACGGGCAGGAGTCTGATATTTCCGGAACAACCGTTGTGGCAACTTATGTGATGGACATGATAGGTCACAACAAAGATTCAGACAGGGACATCTTCCAGATTTCTCCGGGCAAAACCGTACGCTCACTGCAGGCCGCACATACCGCGCATCTTGTTAACCTCGAATGGAACAATCTTGCTCATAAACTGAATCACACAGAACGTATGCATCTCAAAGCAGGAAAAAGAGTGACAGACGTAAACCATATTCCTGAAGTAGCAAAACATCTTGCATTACATGGAGAAGTAAGGACACATTATGACCCTCACAGTTCCATTTACAACACCGACGGTCAGGTATTCTCCGATACGGGAATTCCTTGTGTGCTGTTCATGGAAAACTACGACCTGAACCGCACAGGATATCACGATATGTTCGACACAATGGAGAACATCGACCTCGACTATGGCGCAGCCTTTGCCGCAATTGCTATTGAATCTGCAGCGCAGGAAGCCACCAGAAAATAAGAGATAGGGACAGCTTTGGGTCATTATAAATTCCAAAAAACAAGTACCAATTTCCAAACAAATTCAAAATAACAAGCACAAAATCCAAAACCCGTTTTGAATTTAATTTTTTGAGGTTTGAATTTGTTTGAGATTTGAAAT
>CAZEWB010000061.1:0-10921 GCA_964515655.1 uncultured Bacteroidales bacterium | reverse complement strand
AGAGCACGACCTTGCCAAGGTCGGGGTCGCGAGTTCGAGTCTCGTTTCCCGCTCAGCAAAAGCAAGGCCCGCGTTAGCGGGTTTGTTTTTCGGTGTCGCCCGAATGGTGGAATAGGTAGACACGCAGGACTTAAAATCCTGTGACCTTTATCGGTCGTGCCGGTTCGATTCCGGCTTCGGGTACAAAAAACAGAGCGAGAATGAGAGAACAGAATGAGGAGGGGGGAAATCTCGCTCTGTTTTTTTCTTCATTCTCGTTCTCTTTCTCGTTCTGAACCCTACGAGAGCGAAAACACGAACTCTGGTTTTCTCTTTACTCAATCTCACTCTCAATCTGAAGATCCCAAAGCGTCACTCTATTTTTCATTCTTATCTTTGTCTTGGTTTTATGTCTTTGCAGCGGGTCTGGTCTGTGGTCTGTAGTCTTGGTGGGGTTGCTTACGCCAAAGGTATTCCCAATGCGTTGCTATCTGCAAATTTGACGTTATAATTGTTGGTGTTTACCAATAACCATGACCAAAATCCAGTCCCGCTGCCAAGACCATAGACAAAGACAAGCGGGCATAAAGACACACGCTCTGACCAATCAAATGTCTTTCGCCCTTAAAAACCTCATGCTTTTAAGAAACCATCTTGGCAAAGGTTTTTCGGGATCTCTCTTTTGAACATTTATATAAATCCCTAATTTTTTGCTGACCGGTATTTTATGCGCTTCCACATACTCTATCAGGGTTCCGTCCGGGTCTTCGTTATAAGCGAATATGCCGGCTGCATCTCCCATGTCGAAACTTTTTTCTTTGAATATTTCCAGAGTATCAACGGTAAAGGGATAGCCTTTCTGCTTGCATAAAGCACGAAGACTGTCCATGCCCTGAATGTCGAAACAGAGGTGAATAAAACCCAATTCGCCCCAAAAGCGGTTTTCGAATATTTTGCGCGGCTGGCGGTCAAGTACCTGTACCAGCTCCATTTCACTTTCGTTGAAAAGCTCGCTTAAGGGACCTTTTCTTGGTTCGCTGTGAGTCAATAATACCCTTCTCAATTCTTTATCGCCGCCCGGCAATACGGCCAGATCGCCAAACTTACCTTTTTTATCATATACCACATTATCGTAACCAAGAATGGATTTATAAAAATCCATCGATTTTTCGATGTCGGAGCATCCGAGAATTGCGCCATAGGCGCCCCCTGTCATTTTCTTTTCTTCGCGGAACCAGCTCACTCCCGGAACGACCTGGAAAATATTTCCATAGGGATCTTTCAGGATGAATTGTTTTCTGCCTTCGACAACTTCGACTTTTCCCAAAAGATTCTGGTTGTTTTGTTTCAGCCATTCGTAAGTTTTGTCAGGGTCTTTGCACTTGATCTTTCCTGCATAAATTCCCAGATCGCCAACTTGTAGTTCAAAGTCGGCTGGACGGGGTTCAAATTCTTTGTGATTCCATATTTCAAAACCACCACCGCCCTGAAGTGTAATTGCAAGTACAGCGTGCCTGTTCTTAGGTTTTCCGCCGGTGTAAGGAAGCATGAATTCTGCAGGGGCAGTTTCGTCGGCGACCCGTATATCAATACCAAAATATTTTTTGTACCACGACCAGGCTTCGTAAACATTTTTAACACCAATACCTAATTGTTGTATTCCGCTTATTATGATTTTCCCCATCAGATTTTTTTGCGATTTTATGTTGGTTTTATTTTATGAGCAAGCTTATAATAAAGGCATGGGAGATGTTTGTGTATGTAATACATAATTAGTTCGCCTCGTCCGATAAGTATATCTTTTTTATAAACTTTTACTGCATGAATTATTTTGCGGGCACATTTTTCAACAGGCATTCCCCTGGCCTGTCCCTCGTCCATTATTCCGTGTCTTTCACCGTTCTTATCTATCGCATTAACGGAAATACTTGTGAAGATGCGGCCCGGACTTACGATAGTTACCCTGATGTTATTCGCCTTCAGTTCTGCACGCAAACTTTCGAAATATCCCTGCAGGGCATGTTTTGTGGCCGAATATCCGGTACGCATGGGAAAGCCGAATTTTCCGACAATACTGCTGAGAACAACGATATGGCCTTCGTTGTTTTTTACCATAGATGGGAGAACTAGTTTTGTAAGTGTTATTGCTCCGAAAAAATTTGTTTCGAAGATCGTCCTGTCAATTTCCACGGGGGTTTCGAGAGCATACGACCGCTGACTAATTCCACCATTGTTTACCAGGATGTCTATTTTAGGATAAACAGAAAAAACTTTTGAAGCGGCATTATTGATAGAAGACGTATCGGTCAGATCAAGCGGAACGACAAGGCACGTTGCTCCTTTCTGTTCGCATTTCTCTTTTACTTCATTAAGTTTTCCTGCATTCCTGCCCGACATTATCAAAACCGGTTTATGCCGCGCCCATTCTGCCGCAAGGGCTTCACCGATCCCGGACGATGCCCCGGTTATCCATATAATCTTACCGGTAAAATTCATTAATGTTGTAAAAAAACAGCGCCCGAAGGTAATTCAAAATTTTAACATTTCCTTTAGGGTTATAAAGTTGATGGGTAGGGCAAATGTTTTTAAAAAAAAAGTCAATAGTTAATGGGGTGAGCAACTGGTTTGGTAAAAGGTTTATAGTAATAGGTTTTTTAACAACGGACCAATGACTATTAACCAAACCAGCAGCCCAACCTCTCAACCTAAGACCAGACCGATTTTGATACAACAATTAAGAGCAGAAATTTCCGATGCTTAGATCACCTTTTCGAGCATTTCCATGATTTCCGTCTTTAACCCAAGCGCATCTTTTACATCAGCCGAAGCCTTTCTATTGAAAGTATATCGTAAGCGGGCCATGGTCTTAACGTACATTTTACGAATGCCAAGCGCTGCAAGTCCCGATGCCGGCAAAGTAATTATATAAATGGCCGCCACCCACCAGTAAGGTATAAAGATGATTGCCAAAACGGACAAGATCAGATAATATACCGCCTGAATAGCAACGCCGGAGCCCCATGCAGCCGTGCTTTTAAACTGACTGTCCCTTATTTTCCTGCTTATTGATACGGGTAAAAAATAATGAGGCCAGTTGTTGAACAACCCAAGAAAGAACAACGGAGAAAGGATAAAACAGACCAGAAGCGAAAGGAAATTAAGCACAATCGGGTATTTCTCCTTACGGAAAACCCAGTCCCGCAAATTAAGTTTGTCCCTGAGCAAAGCATATTTTCTGAATTTCGTATTGATGTTCTTTATTAATTCGGGATCTTCGGCCAGTTTTTTGTCAAGAGCCGCAATGAGTTTCTTGTCTGCATCGAAGTTATTGGACAGGCTGCGTTTTATAAGCCCGAGTCTTTTGTACATTTCGGGCCGGAAAAACCCGCGAAGCCCCATGTATGTATAATAATATTCTTCGGTGTGAATATCTATCATGCACTTTCGCATTTCTTCTATCAGCCTGTTGCGAAGGGAGTTGATGCCGGTGGCCTGATTTTCCTCATATTGCTTCCAATATTCAGAAACTTCAATAGGGTTCCCAAGATTTATATACAGTGTCTGACGGATTTTCTGGTAATGGCTGTAGTCGATACCGACCGGAATAATTACTACTCCGGCATTTCCTTTATACTCTTCCTGCGCTTTAAAGGCAATCCGGAAAATACCTTTTACCAGCGGGCGAAGCCTTCTTTTGTCACCATGATTCCCTTCGGGGAAAATGCCCAGGGGATTGTGATGGGACTTAAGAATACGCGTTGTTTCCCCGAAGATCTCTTCGTTAAGGCCAAGGCTCTCCTTCCCGTCGCGGAGGCGGTATATCGGCAGCATTTTGAGCCACATCAGCATTTTCCTGACAGCCGGCTTCGAAAAAATATCGGCCCGGGTCAGAAATACCGTCTGATAAGGCAACTGTGTGACTACGGCAAGAGCATCCATCAAGGCATTCTGATGATTTGGCGCAATTATTACCGGCCGGCTTGGATCTATTACTTTTGAGTTCCTTACCTCTATTCTTCTGTAAAAAAGATTAAATACATTCTTAACCCAGATGTATTTTAACAGGAAATACCCCGGCGACCATTTATCTATTGTTCTTTTCACTGACATTATTCCCTGATTTTCAGAATTCCAGTTCTTTTTCTTCTCTTTTCGGTCATCTTTTTTATTTTACTGCCTATCTGTCAGATATTATTCTATGTTTAAATGTATGTCTCTGGATGTCTGCAACTTTACACGAAATAATGATTGTTGTATTGACGCAGACCAACCGGTCGGTTTGATTGTTAATAACTTGTTCATGGTTGTAAATTCCTATAAATAGTATTATATGTTCTGATCAATAATTCTCTGAAACTGACTGACATGTCTTTGCTGATAAATCTTATCAACACACCATCGTTACAATAGAGGAACAATTTTGCCACATCTTCGTCGGACGACACGGTATTAATCTCCCCTCTTCGTCGTGCTTCTGCTATAATACTCTTCCATTCCTCAATTTCCTTTGTGTAAATTTCAAGTTCCTTTTTAAGGAATTCCGGGAACCTGACGGCAGCTTCAAAGAGAATATAGTATGAATTGATACCCGTTGTACCGCTTCCTGTAATCAAGGAATTCATTTCGCGTATCGAATTGTCGAGATGCTCTATAAAGTCCTCGTAAAACGCTTTTAATGAATCCCTTCTGAAAACAGAATAGTCTGCCCTGCTGAATGTAAGGAACATCAGGGCTATTTCGCTGAACAACTGTTCTTTACTTGAAAAATGATGGTAAAAGGCCCCTTTCGACAGTCCGGTCTTCTCAACTATCCCGGCCATGGTCACATCCCGATAACTCTTCTGTAAGAATAAGTTAAGCGATGTTTTCAGGATGTTTTCCCTTGTTTCATTCATAATACCGACCGTTCGGTCTGCAAATATAGTCCATTATTCTTTAAAGCACAAAAAAACTAATATTAATCGGGTTCTTATTGAATCACTGCGCGTTTGTTGGAATACAATAACGAAAACTGAAATGTCTTCCCTTTTTATACTGCAAACGGTTGTTTCGTTTGTAAAAATTCAGGTTTCCCCGGAAATAATATAATACAAGCGCAACAAGTACGGCCTCCGACAATGTCTTCGGCCGTATCATGTGGCGTAGTGTTAACTACTATACCGGCGTTGCCGGGTTTTATTGCAGGTTACCTGCTTATAATCAGTTTTTCACTATGCGATCCGGAATGAACAAAATACACGCCGCTGCTCAGGTTGGCAACAGACAGCATTGAAGATTTATCATTCTCTGCAACTACCCTTCCGGTGGCATCAAGAATAAAGACGCGGTCGGGATAGTCCGGACTTAAATAAAGTACATCGTTTGCCGGGTTCGGATAGAAAAACGCAGATGTTTTTTCTGACTCAATAATCGGTTTTGATGTAGTCACATGAGGAACAAAATATATGGAATCTGACGAATTGTTCACATACCATAAACCGTTATCGCCCCATGCAAGTCCGTTGGGATATGCTCCGCCGGGAGCGCTGAATCTTTCAACCATGCCGTAATCGTTTTTGTCGATCTTTGCGGTTGATTGCGAAAAGTTATCGGTAACCCACATATATTCTCCGTCGAAAGCAATACCCGAAGGAAAGTCGGCATAAGCCGGAAATCCCCATAGCTGGCTGCTGATATAAAGAGTTGAATCTCCTTCAAAACCGGCGCCGGCGCCTTTTGTATCATTGAACCACATACGATCATTACTGACATACAGGCCGGTGGGAAAAATAATATTTCCGAAATCCAAAAGATTAATAGTATCGCTTATGGTTCCGCTGTAGCTTAACGTCACGATCAGTTTATTCTGCGTATCCAGTATATATAATGATGAATCATAATAAGCAATGCCATACGGCCTCTGGATATTTAACGGAATGGTTTTTATCGTGTCACCCGTAACCTGGTTTACACAAAATATCTTATACTCGTTATACCCGCATACCCACAGATACGTTCCGTCCCAAGCAATTCCCGATGGCATAGTAGTTGGTGACGGAAATGCAACAGTCGGAACGACTTCTGTAACCGGCATGTCATCGCCCACAAAACGGGTTTCAGAAACGGGCGCAAGGGCACCTTCGGTAGGCATGCCAAAATAATCTGTTATTATTTGTGCATTTAATGTTGTCGGCGAAGCTAACAGAAGCAGATATAAGATTTTTGTTTTCATTGCGATTTCTTTTCATACAAAATTACACTGCAACTCCTGTCGGCACAAGGGGACATTTGCCTGTTTTACAGGACATTTATACCTTAATTACTACCGGCAAAACAAAGCATTATTTCGTTTTTGAATACGTAGAATTACTATGCGTTTCCAGGGCAGAAATGTATTAAGACATGTTCCGCTTGCACAATACACTGAATGTCTTGCCATTGAACCGCGTCGGCCTAAGTTCCACATTTTCTGCCGGTTGTCTCTTTTCGTGTTGAATGTAACCTTATTTTCAGGTGAAAATAACCGGAAAAACACTATCAAAATCAGGTCTTATCACTCTTGATTACAACATTGCTCTGAACCTATCTTTGTTAAACAACTTTAATGGTTATGAAAACATTAAACATTATTATTATGGCAACTTTAATTTTCAACAGTACCGCCTATGGTCAAAGGCCGGTATCGGAGGCTTCTAATCTGTCGAAGATTATGCAGAAAGTAAAAATGGAGGAGAATGACAAATACACTATTAACGAAGCGATTCTTTTAAGGAGGGAGGCCGGGGTTCTGCTTTCTGATGCGCAAAAAATGACAGCCGAATGGCTCGAACTTAAAAAGATATCGCAGTTATCACAACGCTTTGAAGATCTGAATAAGCCGGCTGAAAAGAAAGCAGAAAAAACCGGGTGTAAGATACTTATTCTTCAAACCGATGCCCTTGAACTTTATGAGTTATATAATGATATCGTTTACGCTTTTTATTCAAACCAGTATAAGCGTATTTTTCCGGATGTAAGTAAAAATACTATTAAGGAAAGTAATGCAGGAATGAATGAAGCCGAATTTTTTTGGCAAAGTGCCAAAGAGCTTAGGGATAAAGGCTACAAAACAGGTCTCTGCAGGAATTCTATTGACATCCTTATAAAGGCCCAGAAGATGGAAGAAGAAGCCATTGCCCTGCAGGAAGAAGCCCTTTCGAAATTGATGGATTTTCAGGTATCTGAATCAGTAAAAATCAATTATGCACTTTTTGATATGCCCGGAGAATTAAAGCCTGTTGAAAATACAAAAGAAGATCTGTTATATGCTGATGCATCTGATCTGGGAATGGCAGGTAATCAGTATTCCCTGAAAACTGAAAGTCGTGTTGGGAATAATGAAGCCGTTAAAGAAGCCAAAAGCAAGCAAATAACCTATAAGATCCAAATAGGCGCATTTATGGGCAAGGCAAACGAAGCTGCCTTTCGAGGAATAACTCCGATTACAACCGAAAAAAGCGATTCCGGGTTCACCAGATACCTGGCCGGGGAATACAACTCATACGAAGTGGTAAAACACGCACTTGATATATTGCAGAACACAGGGTTCAGGGATGCATTTATTGTAACTTACACCGACAATCTGCGGTTGGGACCGGGAGTTAAAATTTCGGGCGGGGTATATGCAAAAGCAAGTCACTATAAGTTTTAACCGGTTAACTTTTCCAAAGTTAACTTATCGGTAGTTTTATACTTGCAGGTTAACTTTGGAAAAGTTACCATAAATGTTTAAAAACAAATAATATGAAAAATATAACATTGATCACCCTGTTAATAATAGCGAGCCATTGGCTAGGTGCGCAAAATCTTGCCGGGTATTCTGCTTCGGGTTCCGGCTCTACCTCATCATCATCATTCAGCGATGTGGCGGGGGCAAGTATAGAATTTGACGTTACGGGTGTAAATCACATCCTGGTTATATCAACTTTTCAGTGCGAAATGACCTCTTCCGATGCAACGTATCGTGCTGCAAGTTACAGAATAGCAGACAAGGCAGATCCCGTATCAATTAACAGCGGCGTTATTCAGAGAAGTTTATCAAATCCCAAAAGCACCGATTACGGAATCGGTTCACAGGTTTACATTTTTGATGTTTCTTCCTACTCCGGAACACGGATATACTCTTTGCAACATTCATTAAGCACACCATCCCGGACGCTTATAACAAGCGCAACTATTGCAGGCATCGCGTTAAAAAGCGGGGACGAAAACCTGGTTTGTAAAACAACACAGGCAAGCAGTTCATCAGAAATTACCGGAGAATGGACGGAGATTGCCGGTACGAATACCGGCGCTTTCACTACAATTTATTCCGGTGGTTTTTATGCTTCTGCTTCCGTTCAGATCCGCACCTCTGTTTTTGATACCGAAGCGTCGGGAGAATGGAATATACAGTATAAAATATCTGCATCGGGTAGCTGGACCGATTTATGCAATTCCACATCCCGCAGCATGTATAACACATCCGATGTCGGGATAATCAGTAAGGCAGGTACGTTGCCCGACAATAGCATTCCGGGTGATTATTTTTTCAGAATCATTCATAAGAAAAACTCCGGATCATCTGCCAGTACCATTCTTACCGAATTCTGTAATTTAGTCGTTGTGTCGCTTGGCACCGTTGATGGATATTATTCGGTTTTATCAACAAGTGGAAATGCTACTACTTCAAACTCAACCTTAGGCAATGCAATAACCGGCGAAATGACGCCCGGGACAAGCACTCCTTTATTTCTTCATTCTGTATATTCCATCTCCGCCAGCGCAGAAACCAATTCTCCTGTTTTTGATCTGTACATAAATAACGACATTTTAGACGGCGGTGATCAGAAAAGATATTTAAGCAGCAGCAACGATCACGGAAACGGTGCCTCTGTAGGAATATCATCGACACTTACAGCTACTCAGACATATCAGGTATCGCTCAGGCATGCTTCGGCATCCGGTAATCTGCTTACGAGCCAGGCATCGCTTGTTGGTTTTGCGCTTAATTTAGACGCCGGCCAGCTCCCTGTAAATCTTCATGACTTTAATGGTTCTTTGCTTTCTGATAACCGTGTTCTTTTGAACTGGACCACCTCGGCTGAGATCAATAACGACAAATTCGAAATCCTTTGTAGCAATAATGCCGTTAACTGGATTAAATCAGGCGAAGTAGATGGAAATGGAAACAGCAACAGTATTATACAATATACTTTTATTGACAATCCCGGATTTTCGGGGACTGTTTATTATAAACTAAAGCAAATAGATTTCAATGGGGAGTTCGAGATGTCAGGAATAATTGCAGTTAATACAGGCGATGTCTTTATTAACGACTTTGTTGTTTATCCAAATCCCGCAAGCAACATATTATATGTAATGTCAATAAACAATCAGGATGACGGTTCTGTAAACACTTATAAATTGTATGATATAGCCGGAACTTTTGTGGGCAGCGGAATACTTTCAAATGAAGATATTCCGTTAATTCAACTGAATGAATCTATAAGTCCCGGAAACTACATTATTGTTCTCTATCAAAACGGCAATGAAGTTATGCGAAAAATGTTTCAGGTTATTAAGTAATACTTCCGACCTTCTCTTCTCCGACCTTCCATCGTTCCACCGCGTAAAAGGTTAAAGGTTGAGCAGCTGGTCTGAAATTTGGTTATTGGTTGTATGGTTGGGCTGCTGGTTAGGTTTATTGTAAATGGTTGTTGGTAAAACCATCTGACCAAACGACAGCCATAACCAAAAACTACAGACCATTTACCTAACCAGTTGCTCAACCCATTAACTAATGACTTTTTAAAGAACCAGCCGCCCAACCCATAAACCATTAACAAAATTGCAGCAATTTACCCCGTTTCAAGTATAGTATATGGGGATCATGGAAGCGTCGGAAGGTGATTTCCGGCGCACACCCCTGCCCCTGAAGGGGAATCCAGCACACGTGTGTTGGCATGACGGGGCGACTAAGCGAGGGATGGTGCGGTGGAAAGTCACCCCGTCAATAGCGAAGGGACTACCCCCGCTATTGGCCGGGTGACTCTACCCGCATGCCCACATAGTCGCCCGGTCATGCCTCCCCGCTCGGCAAAAATGACGGACGAGACATGTTGAAGGCAAAAGCCTTTAATGCAATTGAGAAATCCTGATTTTTTCACCCTTACAATTACCCTTATTTACGGTTCTTATAAATTGTGTGTGTAAATCTAAAAAAATGTTCAATGTCAAACGAACAACAAACAATGTTCAAGTATCATTTCAGTTTTAGCATTCCTCATGTATACTTTTTTTTGTAACGTTTATGTGTTTTCTGATTTCCGCCAACAGCAATTCCTTTTTTATTGGTTTCCCGATGTAACTGCAAACAAGACTTGTCATTATTTCATCTTTTAAAAAGTCGTTGACGTATGCTGCCTGGTAAATAATTGTAATACTTTTATTTATCTGCATTATCTTTTCCGCTGTTTCGAACCCATTCATTTCTCTCATCAGTATATCCATAAAAACTATTGACAGGTCGGGGTTCATTCTGCATTTTTCAATTGCATCAGTACCACTACGTGCAAATAAAACATCAATATTGTAAGGAAAGAGATATGCTTTAACCTGCCTGATATTGATGATGTCATCATCATCAACAACCATTATTTTGGGGATACTGTTATTCATATTACCTTGCTACCATGAAATAAGAAGTTACAACCAGTGCAACAAAACCGGCAATACTTCCGCGGATAGCGTTCTTGATCTTCTTGTCTTTGGCTGCGGTTTCATATCCGTATTTATAATAAGGTATTATTGATTCATTGTATACCGGCTTTTCATTGTCAATGGATGTATATTTAAGTCCGTATTGTTTCGCTTTGGGCGCTTTGGCAACAAAAACCAAACACACCCAACACACCAAACACACCCAACACACCAAACACACCCA
>CAZEWB010000060.1:9575-10951 GCA_964515655.1 uncultured Bacteroidales bacterium | reverse complement strand
TGTGTTGGGTGTGTTTGGGGAGTTACAATTCAACTTTTCTGGGCATGGATACTTACTATACCTGTTTCGGCAATAATTGCTGCAATAACTTATTACATTATTTACCTGGGAGCATTGGTCTTTACCGGACAGACAATCTGATTTATCGTAGTCTAACAATAAATACTTGTAAATTTATTTAACCTTATTAATTCAAAAATCCTTTTAAAGGGCTAAAGCCCATATAACGATAATGTTATGAATTGGGGCTGTCTCAAAACCCCACATTTTGTCATCCTGAACGAAGTGAAGGATCTAAAGCGCTCTGATAATGAGATTCTTCACTGCGTTCAGAATGACAAGGAATTGTTTTGTGGGTTTTGAGACAGCCCAAATACATTGCTTTAACATTCCGGACTTCCTAAGTGTGAATTATACAGGTTAAAGTGTGGGAAGATTGTATAACATGATTTTCTGAACTTAAAATTCCGTAATCTGAGCTAAAATATCTCATGTTAATTTATTGTTAATAAATAGTAATAAGTCAAACACAGAATAAAGTCGTATTTCGTTGTTTATATGACATTTGCAAACGTATTTAAAATATTCAACTCCCGTTTGGATTATATATTTAATTTATAACTTTGAAACCTTATTATTAATAGTTTTTTTATGAAATTAAATTCAGTATTTCAGTTTCTTGTTCCAAAAGACAGCAAATTCTTCCCTTTGTTTGTGAAAGTTGCCGAAAACCTTGTCGTCGGCTGCAAGGCATTTAAAGAACTTGCAAATGAAAAAGACAACACAAAGTTTGCATCACATGTTGACAGAATAAAGGAAATTGAGCATTGCGGGGATAATTATACACATGATATTTTTAAAGAACTTAACAGTACTTTTATTACCCCGTTTGACAGGCAGGATATTCAGGACCTTACCTCTTCAATTGATAATGTTCTTGATCACATTAATGGCGGATGTCAAAGGATCAAGTCGTACAAACCGAAACGACTGCCTGCTGAATTGTCGAATTTTGCTGATATTTTAATTGAATCTTCAGAACTGATCCTATACTCAGTTCAGGAAATCCGTAGTCAAAAGACATATCACAATATAAAACAGGCTTGTGTCAAAATAAATACTCTTGAAAATGTTGCTGATGATCTTTACCATTCAGGTATTTCATCCCTGTTTGAAAATGAAAAAGACCCCATTGAACTTATTAAAATGAAAGAAATTCTTCAGTCCATCGAAAAAGCAACAGATTGCGCAGAAGATGTTTCGGATGTGTTAAGAACAATAGTTATAAAACAATCCTAAATAGTGTTTGTCCATAATGTCCGATTTACTCACAATATTATTAAATTTCAAACCAACCACCAAACACACCCAACACA
>CAZEWB010000060.1:851-9565 GCA_964515655.1 uncultured Bacteroidales bacterium | reverse complement strand
GTGTTCGTGATACGCTTCGCTAAATTCTTCGTTACTCTTGTTTTGAAAACAGTCATCCACGACGTTTACAGTCGGGACTCCTTAATTTTCAAGACTGCGAAAGCCTCGAACTCGAACATTATGATCCAAACACTGACTTTAAGGACAAACATTAAACACAGGTAAATGTTCACTCTTCTAATTATAATAATAGCGCTGGCGCTTATCTTCGATTTCATTAACGGATTTCATGACTCTGCAAATTCTGTAGCGACCATCGTATCTACAAAAGTTCTTACTCCTGTTCAGGCTGTGATGTGGGCTGCATTTTTCAATTTTGTGGCTTATTTCATTTTCATGGATCATGGTGTTGCCAATACTGTTGCAAAAACCGTTAAAGAAGATTACATAACTTTATATGTTGTAATTTCTGGTCTTATCGCTGCAATCTCATGGAATCTTATTACCTGGTGGAAGGGAATACCAAGTTCGTCATCACATACACTTATCGGGGGATTTGCCGGTGCTGCAATAGCTCATGCAGGATTCAGTTCAATTGAAATTGAACCAATTATTAAAATAGCTTCTTTTATTCTGATTGCACCTTTAATAGGAATGGTTTTAGCTTACATTATTTCGATATGGCTTTTGTTCTCTTTTAAGAAAGGTTTATTACCCAAAATCGTCTCACTTGCAGTAATAGTTGGAATATGGTTTATACTTTCTTTTATTCTTGAATTTGATAAGAGTAAATTAGGAAATGTTTATGACAGTTATTTTCAGAATTTCTTATTCTACTCAAAAAACCTGAAGTGGATCTTACTTGGAACTGTGTTATCTATTGTAGGCGTGTTCACATTGTTTTTAGGTTCATTAAACCTGTCACAATCCACTTTCTGGTTCAGAAAAGTTCAGTTGGTATCCTCGGCATCGTTTTGCATAGGACACGGAGGTAACGACGCGCAAAAGGTAATGGGTATAATAACAGTTGCTTTAATTGCAGGCGGACAGATCGGAAGTTTTGAGGAAATGCCTAACTGGGTCCCTGTTTGTTGTTATGCTGCAATTGCTCTGGGTACTTTAAGCGGGGGATGGAAAATAGTTAAAACAATGGGGACAAAGATCACTAAGATAACTCCCTTTGAAGGTGTTGCTGCAGATACAGCCGGCGCAATTGCATTGTTCCTTTCTGAGAATCTCAAAATACCTGTAAGTACAACTCATACCATCACAGGAGGAATAATCGGAGTCGGCGCTACTAAAAGTTTATCTGCTGTAAAATGGGGTGTTACGATCCAACTTTTCTGGGCCTGGGTACTTACTATACCAGTGTCGGCAATATTTGCAATGATAGTTTATGGTATCGTATACGGAAGCGTTTACCTTTTTACAGGGCAGGGGATCTGAATAAAGTTTCTTTATAGAAGTGCGTAGGTAAATGTAAAAAAATGTTCAATGTCAAACAAACAACGAACAATGTACAAGTATCATTTCTGTTCGGGATTTTTGTTTTTATTGCTCATTGAAAATTGAGCATTTGGCATTGTTTATTAAAACGATTACAATTTTATTACCCATTCATTTTGGCAAAGAACCTGATCAAATTGTGTCCTGGTTTATGGTCGTGGCAGCGTGTCTGATCTTAAGTCATGAATTCTCATCCATTCTAGAGAATTGTTAAGATGAAGTTGAAGACCATCAATAACCCACAAATCGTCTGCATTTTTAATTAAAACCTTCCTGCATGGCAACTGATATGCCTATGTAAAAATCAATAATCAAACACAAACCTCAAATAAATTCCAAACCCAAAGCATCAATTTCCAAACAAATATAAAATTCTAAAATTCAATTTTCAAAACCAGGCTTTCCGACGATTCCATGTCCTCCTTTATGCGCTGGGATTTATTAAGGTGTACGTTGTCGGACGATGGAATGTCGGATAGGGCTTCGTCCGACCTTCCATCGTTCCCCCTCGTAAAACGAATTACACACAAAATAGTAAATGGGGATCATGGAAGCGTCGGAACTGACAAAACCCAAAACCCGTTTTAATTTATTTTTAGATTTGAATTTGGTTGAGATTTGGAAATTGTAATTTGAAAATTATTTCGTACTCGACTGATTCGAAAGTCGAGAATAACGAAGATATCGGACATTATGGACAAACACTAATCAGTACATTAGCTGCTTTTTTGAGGCCTCACGCCATTCGGCATCGTACTTCGAGTCGGAAAAGAAAATAATAAGGTCGGCATCATACTTCGAGTCGACAAAGTAGATCACTTTATCGGCATCATATTTTGAATCACAAAAGTACCACAAGCCTTTGTTGTCTGTAGCATCGTACTTCGAATCGCACTTGTAAACTACCAGGTCAGCGTCATATTTGCTGTCGGCAACAAAGACCTTAACATCTGCATCATACTTCGAATCGCAGCTGTAAACTTTCTGGGAATATGCCTGAAGGCATAAAACAGACAAAAACAAAACTGTTAAAACTGACTTCATATATTTTTTTATCAAATTTACGGAAAATTTTAATATCGGCGAAAATACATTTTGAGTACAGGAAGGAGTTATATTAACATTTCGCAAGCAAGCACACACCCGCTCAATTATTACTCTATAATTAGTTTGCCTCTATATGTCCTGTCAGCCTTTAACTCTAGAAAGTAAACTCCGGGTTTCAGGTCGCCTCTAACGATTGTAATATGGGCAAGAGGAGATCCTGAAACAAGTTCAGGATGATGGACGGGGGTGAGGGGATCGGTACGAACAACTTTTCCTGTAAAATCCGAAATCCGAATTTCGAAATACGAACAACTTCCGGATATAAAGTTGGGAATTGTTACAGTCGCAGTGTTGGTCATGGGGTTTGGTGAAATTAGAATAGTTCCGGTTAAACTTGTTGAATTTATACCAACCAGCCCGTTGTCGCGTTTATTTGAGTATGCCGGATCGGTATTACAGTCGCGGTGTGCGCCAATCATGTAATACTGCAGGTCAAATACATTAACATCGTTGTAGGTGTTTTGTGAACCGGTAACGGTTGTAAGCAAAGTCATAGTCTGAGGTGTAGGCCCTTTGTAAATGTAATACTGGTCTGGTGTGTAAGAGCCATCTTCTGTCTGGTAGGGTGTCCAGACAAGTCCCATAGTGCTGCCGAAAACAGAAACAACCAGATTCATAGTATTGTGATAAGCGCTTTTGGCAGATTCGTTATTGCAGGTATCTAATACAGTAATTTTATAACGGTCGCTGTGCGATTCTGGGTTGCTGGCGTTGTCAATAAAAAATGTAGGACTGCCATAAGTAACTTCGCCAATCCAGTTATACACATTTGTTACAACCTCCCTGTATATCCAGTATTTTGCAGTGCCTACATCGGCTGTGCCTTCCCACATTACTTTATTCTTCCAAACCAAAGTATCTACTGAAACAAGGCAAATTTCTTCATTCTGAAAAACATTTTGTACAAGCACATTCACAACATCAGTTGCAGTACAACCAACCTGATCTGTTGCCTGTACGGTGTAATCTGTAGTAACAGTTGGCGAGGCATTCGGGTTGTATATATTGCTTGCAGAAAGCCCGGCAGCAGGCGACCATGAATAAGAATAATTTCCTGACTCTGCCGGGTGGTTACTGCTTGCTGATGCCGCAATCATAGTGCTTTGTCCGTTGCATATACGAGTATCTGTACCAGCATCTGCAGACAGTTGTATTACTTTTAATTCGGCATTATTACTGGCAATGGTTCTGCAAAGGTTCGTTACTTCGCAGGTATATATTCCCTCATCGGCAAGTGTTAAGCCGCTTTTGGTATATGTGTTGCTTATTGCTCCTGAAATATCAGCACCGCCTTTTTTCCATTGATATGTTACAAGCGCAGTACCGGTAGCCGCAACAGAAAAGGTTACGCTGCTTCCCAAACACTTGTTCTGGGTTTGCGGCTGGGTGGTAATAGTTGCAGTAACGGGCTGTCCGGTTACGGTTGCTGTACTTACGGTTTGCTGTGCATTTATGAAGTTTATACTACATACTAAAATGCACAAAAAAGTTGAAACGATAAATAAGTTCTTCATGATATAATGGTTTTATATTTAACAATTTTTACTTTTGGTGCCTTTTTTCCGTAGATACCGGAAATGATATTTGTTACATTTTTTAGACACATTGAAGTTTGTAAATACTTTTCAATAATAATCCCCCTGCTTTGCATGGTAAACTTGGGATTAAATGTGAAACCGCACAGCTTGCCCTGAGCAGAATCCCTGAGCCTGACGAAGAGCTTACGAAGGGATGTGCAGAAAAACAACACCGGTATCATTAAAATCCCGAAGGGATTAAATGTGAAACCGCGCAGTTTGCCCTGAGCAGAATCCCTGAGCCTGACGAAGAGCTTACGAAGGGAAGTACGGAAAAACAACACCGATATCATTAAAATCCCGAAGGGATTAAATGTGAATAACCGCGCGAAGCGCGGAAAACAATAAGTATAAAACAACCCCGAAGGGGTTGAATGTCTATAACAGGTATTTTTCATCATACTCAATACCATGTTCTTTTAACAAAGCGATAAACTCTTCCCTGAAAGTTATTTTTTTGTGATGCTCCTGCTGGTTCTTCACATACTCAATTAACCGGTCTTTTTCTTTTATGCTGGACGTATATGCACCATACCCTTCCTGCCAGCCGTTGAAGTTCCTGAAAATGCGTTTATCTTTTATCCATATTGATGTGGATACCTTTATATCTTTAACAAGGTCTGATAATGCTACACGCGGATTTAGATGTGTTACAATATGCAAGTGCTCTTCCATTCCGTTAATGCGGTATAGGTGGCATTTTTTGTTTTGCAGTAGTCCTGAAATGTATTTGTATAGTTCTTCATTGCCTTCGCCCTGCATGGTGCGTTCATGCTTGTAAGTGCCGAAGACTATATGGTAGATTATTTGCGTGTATGTACTCATATATTTTCATATTCAACCCTTTCAGGGTTGGGGTTAGACTTTTTTGGTACCACCGGACTGCGTCCGGGGTTATTCATATTTGACTCCTTCGGAGTCAGTTCTTTTGGTAAATCATAGCAAAGAGCCATTTTCAAGTATTTTTCTCTTCTCGTGGCATCTAGCTGATGAAGGCATCCTTCAAAATAAATTAATTTTACCGGTAACCGGTTTTTTGTGGATGATACTTTTCCTTCATTGTGAAAAGATATTCTTTCATCCAAATTATTTGTATAGCCAACATAATTATTTCCATCTTTTTCACTTTTTAAAACGTATACGTAAAACATATATCTCACGGGGTAAATAGTTAAAAAGACCGAACACACCTAACATAGTACGTGCCGTCCTTATTGAAGAGGGCCTGACCGCCACCGTTGAAGCCCTGTAGCCATACGCTGCCTGCAGCATCATGCTCGGAACTGCTCCAATAGTTGAAGTTAGCAAAACCACCTACAAGTGCACGTTGTTGGTAGAGGTAATTCAACTGGTCTTTGGCAGGTAAAAACCAGTCGTTGTAACCGTTAAGTACAAGGTCGTAACATATACTGGCTGCAATGGGGCGGGTGGCGCAGTTGTTATATATGGCTGTTGTATTTGCATTGCCATCGGTTAATGAGGTTGCTCCGGGAATGGAAGTTCCGTTGCAGCCCCACTGTACTCCTGTACTTTGATCTTGTTGCGGGGCTATAAGCCCGTGGCCTGTGCCATCGGTGTAAAAGACTATGCCTCCATGAAACCAGTCGCCTACAGAAATTAATGTTGTACTGGTTTTATAGCAAATAATACTGCTGTAAAAAGGTGTAGTGTTTGGGCATAATACATCTGTAATTGCTGCACGGTAATATCTTTTGTTTGTCGCGCTGCGTGTGCTTATTAATTCATACGGGGTCGTTGTTGCTCCGGAAATATTAGTTCATGTTAAACTGTCGGTGCTTTGCTGCCACTGTATGGCGCCGTTATGTCCTGTAACAATTAGTTTAACGCTGTCGCCGGGAACAACAGCATACCAGCCGGACTGTGCGTTTACCATTAAAGCTGTTGCCGTTACATGAAATAAGGTTAGAATTGTTCTCATACAGATTAGGTTATGATTTAGTTATGTAAAGATACAATTTTTCTCACTCATAGAGTATGTATGTATTTTATTCAATATTTTTTTGTATATTTATAGCAAAATTCATTTACTATGAAAACAATAATGACCATTATTATAACTGCTCTGGCAGTTTCTGCTTTTGCACAGAGTAATACATGGAGACTTGGTGTTCATCTTGGTTTCCACGGATCTCAGGCAATATATGCAGGCGGCATGACCGACGCCCACGCGCGTTTTTCGGGTGATGGTTTTTGTGCGCCGGCACTGGATATTGCCGTACGCCATGATCTTAATGACCATCTGATGTTCCTTTCCGGTCTTGGATTTTCTCAAACAGGCTTCAATTTCGCCATTGCTGAGAATTATTCCCTCTTGTGTAAGGAACGTAAATACACCAGTATCAGTTCAAGCGTTCCTGTTGTGCAGATCCCAGTTCTCGCTGCTTACAAAACAAATCTCAATTGCCGTAATATCCGCTATTTTATCGGCTGCGGACTGGTAATGAATTCATATGGCGATACCATTAATACATCTTATACTGTAATCGGGAACGAAGTGAGCATGCCTGATACATCTTATCTCAATTCTAACGTTATCTACAAAGGTAAAACAACCATTGCCCCGCGTTTTATTGCAGGATGTGAAAAAGTCTTTAATAATGGTAGTATGTTAAGCGCAAGTTTCCTGGCTCAATTCGGAAGCAGCGAGCTGATGAACGCAACAGTGAATTATACACTTGACGGAACAAGATACTGGCACAAATTCACTAATAACGGAAGCTATTGCGGTATAGTGTTCTCATGGTATTTTAAGAACTTCGGATGGAAGAAACAACAGTTTTCCACAATAGAAAATTAGTCATTTACATTCTGTTATACATATACCATTGAAAAGTCAATAGTTAATGGGTTGAGCAACTGGTTTTTTAAAAAGTCAATGGTTAATGGGTTGAGCAACTGGTTTAGTTAAAGGTCTGTAGTTTTTGGTTATGGCTGCCGATTTGGTCAGAGATTTTTAGTTCTTTATAAAAATGTGTGGGTAAATGAAAAAAAATGTTCAATGTCAAACAAACAACGAACAATGTACAAGTATCATTTTTGTTCGGGATTTTTGTTTTTATTGCTCATTGAAAATTGAGCATTTGGCATTGTTCATTAAAACGATTACAATTTTATTACCCATTCATTTTGACAAAGAATCTTTTTTTACCAACGACCATTTACTAAGAACCAAACCAGCGGCCCAACCATACAACCAATAACCAATTCCCAAACCAGCAGCTCAACCTTTCAACCTAAAACCAGATCAAATTGATAAAACAATGAAGAGCATAAAATTTCAGACAACCCGAAGAGTAACAAGTTTTGCTGTATTTCTTTTATTCATCCCATTCTTATTATCTGGGCAACCATTTTCGGTAAAGAAAAAGCAGATGCGGTTCATCGAAGTAAACAATTTTAAATATTATGATGTACACATAGTACTGAATGCAAAAAAGGCCAGCACAGAATTCAGTATCGACAGTATATGTTTCAATAACTCATACGGTCTTAGATATAAACTTTCTGTACTGGGAAAGGACATTAGCACAACAACTTTTGCAAAACGGGATTCTGTGCTGATACAGTTAACTGCACCCGGAGCAAAAAAAGCGGCTGACGGTTGTATTGTAAGTATTCATTATCACTATCTTAAAAAACCTGGCAAATCAAAATATGTAATTATCAACAATATACAATTATTAGACAGTATAAAGTTCGGGCATATTCAATAATGCATTATCTTTGGCCGATAAATTGAGTCCTTTCATTTTATGAAACGCTGCATAATCTTATCCTTTTTAGTTGTCATTTCTTATACACTCCCCTGCTTTTCGCAGGAAGTTGTGATCCGATCAGAAAAGACCGAAATAATAAACAGTAAGAAATACTACATTCACGAAGTAAAAAAGGGACAGTCGTTATATTCAATATGCAAAGCTTACTGTGTGGAACAATCGGACGTAGCTATGGCCAACCCTGAAGTATTCGATGGAATTAAGCCAGGACAATTACTTAAAATACCGTTTCAGCAGGGACAGGAAAGTTTTGAAGTAAAGATCCATAAGACAGAAAAAGGAGAAACCCTTTATGCACTTTCAAAAAAGTATAAAGTAACCGTAGATGACCTTATAAAATGGAACCCCGAACTGAAAGACGGACTTAAGAACGGGCAGGAAATAAAGATCCACGTCGCTACAGAGAACAAAACCACAGCCGATATTCCTGTTATTACAAGGTCTGACACTGCAAATCCTGCAAAACCGGCATTTCATATTGTGAAAGAGAAGGAGACACTTTATGGTATTTCAAAGAAGTACAATATGAGTATCACAGAGATCGAGCAAAACAATCCCGATCTTGTTCTGAATGGCCTGCACACCGGCGACACTCTGGCATTGATATCTGCAAATAAGCCTGCTAATTCCGGCACAAACTCTTCAAACTCAGCTCTTTTATTTCCTGTACAAACAATTACCGAATGTACACCCCAACCTTTAAACCGTCCGGTGAGAGTTGCATTAATTCTGCCATTTTCAGAAGATGCAGACATAATAGAAAAGGAAGATCTCAAGCTGGGAAAAG
>CAZEWB010000060.1:0-841 GCA_964515655.1 uncultured Bacteroidales bacterium | reverse complement strand
GCCTTTTATTGAATATTACGAAGGATTTCTGGCCGCATTAGACACTATCAGGGCCAAAGGAATGAGCGCTGACATATACACCTACGACAGTCACCGCGACAGTACCGCTGTTGCAGGATTAGTTTCTTCAGGAAAACTGAACAATATGGATGTTGTCATAGGACCTGTATATCAGAACGAGTACAAGCTTGTTTCAGATTTTTGCAAAAACAACGGTATATGGTCTGTTTATCCTATGAATACACAAAACCCTGCGCTTGATAATAATCCTTATGTTATTCAGATGAATCCTTCGTTCGAGACCCAGGTATATCAGGCTGTAATTTATATGGCTTCATTTCCTGATAAGAACTTTATTATTGCACATTACGACACTCCTGAAGAAAAAGCATTCATCAGTTTTTATAAAAATCACCTTTTCACCATATACAACAATAATTTTCCGGGCAAACAGATTCCTTATTGCGAAGTATCATTAAAGGACCAGGGATTATCCGGAATCGAAAAAGTGCTTAAGGATTCATGCGACAATGTAATTATTCTCACAACCGGTAATCAGGCGACTATCCTTGACCTGCTGAACAAATTGAACGGACTTACAAAGAACCACAGGATCGTGCTGACATTCATGCCTCAGTGGAAAAAGTTCGAAAAGAACATAGAGTTTGATCATTTATTTAATATGCAGGCAGTTACTTTCGAGCCATTTTATGTGGATTATACAAATGATACTATTAACAAATTCAACCACAACTTTAATAGTCATTACAGGACTTTTAAAGTTGTGGTTGAATTTGTTAATAGTATCATTTGAAAAACCCACCCAAACACACCCAACACA
>CAZEWB010000059.1:0-10966 GCA_964515655.1 uncultured Bacteroidales bacterium | reverse complement strand
AAGTTGTGATTTATATGTCTCCGATAAAGTGAACGGAAGGTGGACTGCACCGAAACTCTGGGCCCCTTCGTTGTCGAGGGTGTTTATTGGCGGTCCCATGTTAACAGGTTCCGACCATGAGCTGTCTTCCTGCTTAAGGCTAATGAAAAGATCTTCCTGCCTGTTCTTTTCCGATACAGGAAAACGCATGTCAACGGGAATCTGAATGGTAGTAACAAGTTTTAACTCATCTGCTGTAAGCGAAGGCCAATAGTCATCGTATTCCGTACTTACATTCTTTACATTTTCCGGCTCGAATTTCACAGGATTCTCAACGGCATTAATGGCGAAATCGACTCTCTACTCAAGGTAGTTTACATAAAATGCAGTTTTGTTATCGACTTTTTCAAATGTTGAAACTTCGTCAAGGTGTTGCCGCGCCTGCTCGTACATTCCGATCTTGAACTCAGATTTTGCAGCAAGGTAATAGACTTTGGCATTATAAGCGGGATTTATTTCGTTAACTTTATTATAACATTCAATTTCTTTTACAAAATCCTTTTTCTGATTGTACAATTCAGCAAGCAGGAGCCAGGCCTCTATAAATTTCTTATCAGTTTTAATTGCTTCATTGGCATATTGGATAGCTTCATCGTCTGCACGGCGGTCGTAATAACCCATTGCTGTTTCGAAAAACCGGATTGCTTTTTTGCTTTTTGTTGAATATTCCTGGGCAGATGCCAGAAAAGGCAGCAAAGTCAGAATTACTAAAAATAATCTTGTAAATCTTATCATCAGGGTATCTTCATAAATTTATGTGCCTGTATTGATATCCTCCAAAAAGGATACCGTTTAATGTATTCAGTGATCTCATGAATAATTTTCCTGTATTTGCTCCATTCAGGCTGAAGTAACAAATGGCACGACAGAGATACTTTTAAAGCATTCTCTTCTGCCCACAGGAAATCATCAGCGTTATTAATGACTACTTTAAGTTCGTTTGCCATCTCATACATCTTTTCAAGGGGAGGGTTTTGTTTTTTCGGAGACAGGCAGATCCAGTCCCATTGTCCTGTCAGCGGATACGAGCCACTTGTTTCGAGGTATGTTTTAAATCCTTTTTCCTTAAGCTTTAAACAAAGATAATCCAGGTTATATAAAAGCGGTTCGCCTCCTGTAACAACAACGGACTCTGACGGGTTTTCAGAGATCATTTCAACCAATGTATCAACGCTCATCAGCCATTCAGGGTCATCGTCCCATGTAAATTTTGCATCACACCAGTTGCAGCAGATATCGCAACCTCCCAGCCTGATGAACCAGGCAGCTTTCCCGGTGTGAAAGCCTTCGCCCTGCAATGTGTAGAAATGTTCTGCCACAGGTAATATTTTTCCGTCTGAACGGACTGAACCGGACATTTAATATATTTTAAGCAAAAGTAATACAAAGGAACGAAAATACTATCATAGGTTTACATTGATGAAATTCAGGTTTGTAAAGGGATAAATCAATATTATTTGCTTTCAGGAATTAATATTTGATATCTAATTATTATATTTGCAGTTATTGAATGAGATGAAGGCTTTATTTTCTCTTATATTCTTTCTGCTTTTCTGTGCCTGCAATTACATTGTTGCACAGGAAGATACTACTGATATTATTGACGCTGGCAAGGCAGAATTCAACATTATCGAAGTGCAGTGGGCCGGCAAGGTTGTTTCATCTTCTTCAGAATATGGACTAATACAGAAGTCATCAAAGCAGATACTCGGGAAGCCGAATGTAATGCCCAACGGTGGGACTTCACCCTGTGCATGGTCAATCAAAAAGAAAAGTTCCGAGGGTTTTGAGTTTATACGGGTTGCATTTGAAAAACCTACATTCCCGAGGCAGCTGGCTGTTGCAGAGAGTTATAAACCGGGTGCTATCGAAAAGATAACGCTATACGGAAAAAGCAGGGGTGAAGAAAGAGTAGTGTACGAAGGCACTACTGAGCAGGTAGATGTAACTTGCAGAATGCTGAATGTGTTTTTTGAAGAAATACCTTTCGAAGTGGTTGAAGCTGAAATAAAGCTGAATTCAAAGAAAATAAGCGATTTTGAAATTGACGCAATAGGTATTTCCTCAGAAAGCGATACTATAAAAGCACTGATAAATCTTCCTGCCAATGTCAAATATCTGGCAGATAAGGAATCTCTCGGCCCAAACATTAATACAACTTATGATGAACGAGGTCCTGTAATATCTGCTGACGGCCGTGAGATCTATTTTGTCCGCAAGTTTCATCCCAGTAACATAGGAGGCCAGCAGGACGCAGATGATATCTGGTATTCAAAAAACGACACAAAGGGCTGGTCGTATGCAATAAATGTTGACAAGCCGCTAAATAATAAGGACAATAATTATGTGCAGTCCATTCTGCCTGACGGCAACACATTGTTACTTGCAAATATTTATAAAAAGAATGGATTCGATGTAATTATGAACCCAGGCGTTTCAATTTCATACAAAACAAAAGATGGATGGGCTTTTCCGGTTGAGCAGAGGATAAAGGATTTCAGGAATATCAGTCAATATGCCAACTATTATCTTTCAGCAAACGGGAAGTACCTGCTGATGGCAATAGAGACTGATGAAACATACGGGGGACTTGACTTATACGTAAGTACCAAGACCGGCGAAGACTCATGGTCTAAACCTGTTAATCTCGGCCCAGGTATCAATTCTGCAGCAAACGACTATAGCCCTTATCTTGCAGCTGACGGAGCAACCTTTTATTTTTCCACTTCAGGTATAAGCGGGTTCGGAAAAGAAGATATTTTTGTTACACGCCGTCTGGATGATACCTGGCAGAAGTGGTCGGAGCCTATGAATATGGGGCAACCTATTAATTCAACCGAGTCGGATACCAAGTTTTCTATACCGGCATCGGGAAGCTATGCATACTTCTCATCCGATAAAGGTTCTGTAGGTTTAAATGATATTTTCAGGATACTTCTTCCGGATACTGTTAAGCCTCAGGCTGTGGCGTTGCTTAAAGGAAAGATAGTCGATTCTGCAACAAAAGACCCAATTGGGGGAGCAATTATTATTTACAAGAACTATCCCGATGAAGTGATTGTTGTTAAAGAAATGTCCGACACTATTACAGGAGCTTTCAGCCTTTACCTTCCTGTAGGTTACAATTATACTGCTATTGTTAAAGCAAAAGGATATGCCGATGGAAAGCAAACCCTTGACCTTTCTTCGATCTATAACTTCACAATAATCGAGCAGCAACCGATACAAATGGTAAAGAAGAAGGATTACAGAACAATTAAAGGTCAGTTGGCCGATAAACTTACCGATAAGATCGTTAATAATGCAACAGTGTCGGTAACAACTGATTCCGAAGGTAAAAATGTAATTGCAACTACCAGGACTGACGAAACCGGTGCATTTGAATTAAAGGTCGAAAACGTTGATGAGAATGAGCAACTTTATCTGGCTATAGAAAAAGAGAACTATGAACAAACGGTACTTACACTGGATGATAATTATTTCGAGACAGACCTCCCGTTGGACCTTAATCTTGAGCCTGAAATAAAACAGGATCAGGTTATTGAATTTCATAATATCTACTTTGGTTTTGGAAGTTCTAACATTGAAGATTCATCTAAAAGTGTTCTGGACAGGATTGTAGAAGTAATGAAAGAGAAGGTAAGTATGGAAATTGAATTAAGCGGCCACACTGACAGTAAATCAAGCACAGAATATAACCAGCAGTTATCGCAGAAAAGAGCAGAAAGCGCCAAGGCTTATATGGTAGATAAAGGAATTGCTCCCGAACGGGTACAGGCTGTCGGCTACGGCGAAAGCCGGCTTCTGAATCACTGCAGCGATGGCGTTGAATGCTCGGATGAAGAACATGCTGTAAACCGGCGCCTTGAAGTTAAGATACTTAAAATGTAAAGCATCCCATATGTTTCTAAAAATTTCATTTTCCATTCTGATACTTTTATTTTGTATCTGTGGATATTCGCAGGAATTGCCGGATAGTCTGAAAACAAAACTTTCAGGAAAAAGTCCGGCCGATCAGGTCACATACCTTAATAATGTTGCCAACCAGCAAATGAAATCGGCACCCGCAGTTGCTTATTCTTTATCCAAAACAGCATATCAGATCGCTACTGCAAATGGTGATAAGAACGGAGAACTTAACAGTGCGCTTATAGCAGGTAAGGCAGCTCGCCTTTCAGGGAAAGCATCAGATGCAGTTGATTACACTAACAAAGCAGTTAACATTCTTGTTGCAGCAAATCAGACTAAAGCTCTTGCTTCAACTTATAATGAACTTGGACTTGCATATACAGATGCCGGAAAAAGCAACGATGCTTTAACGGCTTTTGAGAAGAGCGCAGAGTGCTATAACAAATTGGGTGACAAGAAAAATGAATTAATGATTACTAATAATATCGGCGCTGCACTTGTTAATGCTAATCAAAATAAAAAAGCTATTGATGTGTTCAGTAAGGCGTTGACTCTTGCAGAAGGGCTGGGAGATAAAAAGGAGATAGCATCTTCATTAAACAAGTTAGGTGTAGCATATAATAATTATGGAAATACTAAAGAAGCACAGGAAAATCTGAATAAGGCGCTGGAAATTGCCACTTCAATTGGTAATACTACTTTAATTGCTTCAATAAACAAGAATATTGATAACCTGAGTAATAACATAGCGAATAAGGATAATCTTAAAACCACTTACGACGAAGAGGCTAACAAGCAACAACAGGAATACCTTTCGAACCTGCAGATGCAAAACATGAAATCAATGGAAGAAATTTCAAGCCTTAGTGTGGAAAATCAGGCTAAGGAGTACCGTCTTGTTGCTTTGCAGAATGAGTACATGAACCAGGTGCTGATGAAAGAAAAGGTACAGGACAGTCTTAAAATAGCAGAAACCGAGAATAATCTTAATAAAGCAGAGCTTGGCCGCAAACAGGAACAAATAACATATCAGAGAAATGTTCTGATACTTGTCGGCAGTATTGTTGCTCTTTTAGTCATAATGTTCTTATGGATATTCCGTCTTTATATCTCTAAAAAGAAGACGCTGAAGATCGTTGAAGCACAAAGGAACGAAATTCAAAAACAAAAAGATATTATTCAGGAGGGAATTGAGTATGCAAGCCATATCCAGCAGGCAATTATTCCTTCCACTGAAATAATAAGAGAAACACTTCCGGGTTTCTTTACCTTTTTAAAGCCACGCGATATAGTAAGCGGCGACTTTTACTGGCATTACCGTGAAGGCGGTAAAACTTTCCTTGCTGCTGTTGATTGCACAGGGCATGGCGTGGCAGGCGGTTTAATGAGTATGATTGGAAACTCCTTGCTGAATAAGATCATCGGTGAAAACAAAGTGCATGAGCCTGATAAAATTCTGACCATGCTTAATAACAACGTAGTTGAAACACTTGCACAAAGCGGCGATTATTTCGACAGCAGCATGGACATAAGCGTATGCGTGATCGACGATTCAATAGGCGAAATACATTTGTCTTTAGCCGGACACCATTGTATAGTAACAATTAATGGAGATGTAAAGGATTTCGATGGCTCCGAAGCTGCAATTGGCGGGTTGTTCCCGAAAATGAACATAGCATACGAATGCCACAAACTGAAAAAGGAAAAAGGTATGAACCTGTTCATGTTCAGCGACGGATTCCCCGATCAGGACGGAACTGATGGTAAAAAACTCGGCTCAAAGACATTTATTGAAGTATTAAAAGGAATGTCAAATGAAGAACCCAATGTTCGTAAAGAAAAACTGGAAGCATATCTGAAACAATGGATGGGACCGAGGAAACAGAGGGATGATATTCTGGTTATGGGGTTCAGGGTTGAGTAACTTATGTCAGTAATCAGTGATCGGTAATCAGTTATCGGTGATCAGTAATTGGTAACCATTACCTGTCAATAGAAATTGAGCCAATTTATTCCAGTTGGACAACACTGATAACTGATCACCGATAACTGATTACCGGTTTTAATGACCTGATTTTTCTTTTTAAAAGACATACGAAATTCGTTTTCTTTTACATAAAGATAGTCCTTGCAATATCAACAATTTGCTGTTGATTAAAAAAAATGACTGTAATATTTTTATTTGTCATTTATTTTTCGTTATTTTGCAGCCCGATTTTATAAATAATTGTACTATGTCACGGATTTGTCAGATAACAGGAAAGAGTTCGATGAAGGGCAACAATGTATCTCATGCCAACAACCGCACTATTCGTCGTTTTTACCCAAACCTTTTCGACAAGAAGTTCTTTCTTGAAGAAGAGAACCGCTGGATCACTTTAAAAGTTTCGGCAAACGGTATTCGCACAATCAATAAAAAGGGCCTTAAGAATGCACTTAAAGAGGCACAGGAAAAAGGTTATATTAAGAAGCTCATTTAACACTTAAAGCAATGGCAAAGAAAGCAAAAGGCAACCGCTCACAGGTGATACTGGAATGCACCGAACAGAAAGAATCGGGTGTTGCAGGAATGTCAAGGTATATCACTACCAAGAACAGGAAGAACACTCCTGACAGGATTGAAATGAAAAAGTACAATCCTTATCTGAAAAAAGTCACTCTTCACAAGGAAATCAAATAGTCTAAAATATGGCCAAGAAATCTGTTGCCTCTTTTAAAACCGGTGCCGAAAACAAAGGTATAACCAAGGTTATACGTATGGTGAAATCACAGAAGACCGGAGCATACGAATTCAGGGAAGAATTTGTATTAAGCGAACTTGTAAAGGACGTTCTCTCACCCAAAAAGAAATAACTTATTATAAAAGATATGAAAAGCTTTCTTCATTGTTGTGAAGAAAGCTTTTTGTTTTCTGAATAAAGCATGGGAATATTCGGACTATTTTCGAAAGACAAAAAGGAAAGCCTTAATAAAGGTCTTGAAAAGACAAAAGAAAGCTTCTTTTCGAAAATGGCCCGTGCTGTTGTCGGAAAGTCAAAAGTAGACGATGAAGTCCTTGACAAACTCGAAGAAGTTCTTATTTCATCTGATGTTGGTGTTGAAACAACTATCAAAATAATTAAAAGAATCGTAGAGCGGGTCAAAAAGGAAAAGGTACTGAACACTGCTGAACTCAACAAGGTACTGCGTGAAGAGATCGCAGAATTGCTTTCGGGGAACGACCTGAAGGGGGCTGACGATTTTAATCTCGAAAACAAGCCAAAGCCTTATGTTATAATGGTGGTAGGTGTTAACGGTGTCGGTAAGACTACAACAATAGGCAAACTGGCACATCATTTTAAAGCTGCAGGTAAAATTGTATATCTTGGAGCTGCCGATACATTCAGGGCTGCAGCGATTGAACAGCTCAGCATCTGGGCTGAAAGGACAGGGGTCAGCATAGTCAAACAGCATATGGGTTCCGACCCGGCGTCGGTAGCGTACGATACTATTCAGTCTGCTGTCAAAAACAATGCAGATGTCGTTATAATTGATACTGCCGGCCGGCTTCATAATAAAATAAACCTGATGAACGAGCTCTCGAAGGTGCGTAAGGTTATGCAGAAAGTTATCGCTGATGCCCCGCACGAAGTCCTCCTTATTCTTGATGGCTCAACCGGGCAGAATGCATTTGAACAGGCCGGGGAGTTCACCAAAGCAACCGAAGTAAATGCTCTTTGTATCACTAAACTCGACGGGACTGCAAGGGGCGGGGTAGTGATTGGGATATCCGACCGTTTCAGAATACCTGTTAAATATATCGGTATAGGAGAAAAGATGGAGGACCTTCAGGTTTTCAACAAATACGAGTTCGTGGATTCTCTTTTCGGTGACACAAATGGCTGAAAAAAAGATGATCCGGTTCATTACACTGGGTTGTTCCAAAAACCTGGTCGATTCCGAAAAACTTGCATCATATTTCCCTGCGTCTAAATTCGAAGTTCAGTTCGGATCCGGAAATGAACATTCAGATTTTTTGTTATTGAATACATGCGGATTCATAAAGGAAGCCAAAGAGGAATCAATACAGGCAATACTTGAAGCTGTTGAATTGAAAAAAAGGAAAAAGGCCGGCGAAGTCATAGTATGGGGTTGTCTGAGCCAGAGATACAGGAAGGAACTGGAGAAGGAAATTCCTGAAGTTGACTTCTGGGAAGGAACAGAGCCATTTAAATCACTTGCCGGTCATATTTCCGGAAAAAGATATGCGCATTGCTCTGCCGGAAGGGTTATTTCCACACCTTCGCATTACGCATATCTTAAAATATCCGAAGGATGCAACCGGCTTTGCAGCTTCTGCGCAATTCCGCTTATCAGGGGCAAGTATCGTTCATTCCCTGTGCACGACCTGGTTAACGAAGCCCGTATGCTTGCAAGTAAAGGTGTTAAGGAAATAATCCTTATTGCCCAGGACCTTTCATATTACGGTATTGACATCAACGGTAAACAGCAGATAACAAAACTTATTCGGTCGCTTTCCTCGGTCGAAGGCATTGAGTGGATCCGGCTGCATTACCTTTATCCATATAAATTTCCCGAAGACCTCCTGTATGAGATCAGGGAAAATCCCAAAGTCTGCAAATATATTGACATACCTTTTCAGCATATCAGTAACAGGATCCTGAAATCGATGCGGCGAGGAATCACTACCGGTGAAACACATGCTCTGATATCGAGGATAAGAAAGATAATACCCGGAGCAGCCATCCGCACGACTCTGATGACGGGTTATCCCGGAGAAAGTGAAGATGAATTTGATGAACTTTGCGGTTTCGTCGAAAAATACCGCTTCGACCGGCTTGGTGTTTTCAGTTATTCCCACGAAGATTCTACTGCGGCAGGTATGACATGCCGTGACAATATTCCCCTGTCAGTAAAAACAGAGCGAACAAATACCCTGATGGAAATACAGAGGAATATTTCTCTTGAAAATAACGAAAACCTTATCGGAAGAACATGCCGCGTACTTATTGACGGCCGGTCAGGCAGGTATTATTCAGGCAGGACCCAGTCCGACTCACCTGAAGTTGATAACACAGTACTCGTCAATGCCCGTTACCTTTCGCAGGGAGAATTCTACGATGTCATAATAACCGGCGCTGATGATTATGATGTATATGCAAAATTATCTTAACGAAACCGTTTGTTTGGCAAATAAAACGTATTTTTAAAACAAAAAAAGATGAAAAATTATTCCCTTTTAATAAATGTGATCCTTGGAGCAGCAGTGATAGTCCTTTTTATTCTTCATTTCACAGCAGGAAGCAGTTCAAAAACATCCCAGGCCCGGAACGATTCCACTTCTGCCGGGATCGATTCGGTAATTCCTAATAAATACGCCAGTGTTAATATTGATACTTTGCTGATCAGGTATGAATATGCAAAAGAAATGGAAACCCGGTTACAGGAAAAGCAGAAGAAACTGGAGCAGGAACTGGCTTCCAGGATGGCTGCGTTTGAAAAGGAAGCGTCCGATTTTCAGAAAAAAGTTCAGGCAAATGCGTTCCTGAGTATGGAAAGCGCCCAGAGCCAGGAACAGGCGCTGTACGAAAAACAGCAGAATCTTTTAAAATGGAAAGACGATGTTACAATGCAGCTGGCTCAGGAATCCCAGTTACTTGAAACACAACTGTTAGACACTGTAATGGTATTTATTAAAGACTATAACAAGACCGAGAAGTACGAGATCATCTTTAACTCTGCTGCATTCCTATGGGGCTATAAAGGATTGGACATTACTGATACAATTGTAAGCCAACTTAACGAACGCTATCTTCGCTTTAAGCCTTCAAAATAACATGCTTGTTTTCGAAAGGTATTTGCAGAAACACGCTGTTTACGACAAACTGATTCCGCATAAGCCTCAGCCAGGTCTGTTTATTTCGGTTGTAATTCCCTGTTACAACGAACCGGATATTATCGGATCGCTCGAATCACTTCACAAATGCGACAGTACAAAGTTCCCGGTTGAAGTGATAGTGGTTGTGAATCATTCCGTATCTGCGCATAAAGATATTGTCTCATTTAACGGAAATACATATAAAGTCCTGACTGAATGGGCAGAAAGGCACAATTCGCCTAACCGCAAATATTTCATTATAAAGGTCTTCGATCTTCCTTCCAAAGATGCCGGAGTAGGGCTTGCAAGGAAGATCGGGATGGATGAAGCTGTGAGTCGATTTCTGGATGCCTGCAATCCTGACGGGATCATTGCAGGTTTTGACGCAGATTGTGTTTGTTCTGCCAATTACCTTGGAAAAATTGAAGATAGTTTTAAGAAAAACAACCTTAACGGGGCTTCAGTGTATTTCGAGCATCCGCTTTCAGGAGAAATGTTCGGTGAATCAGTTTTCAGGTCAGTTGAACAATATGAACTCCACTTGCGTTATTACAAAAATGCTTTAAAGTGGACAGGTTTCCCCTTTGCATATCATACGGTAGGTTCCTCTTTTGCTGTCAGGGCTGACGTATATTGCAGGCAGGGAGGAATGAACAAAAAAAAGGCAGGAGAGGACTTCTATTTTCTTTCTAAGGTGATCCCTCTCGGAAGGTTCTCTGAAATTAATTCTGCATGTGTTTATCCCTCGCCACGCCCGTCGGACAGGGTGCCTTTCGGGACAGGGGCAGCCGTTTATAAAATGCTGATGAGCAATGATCAGCATTTTTATACCTATCCATTTGAATTGTTCGTTCTGCTGAAAAAAATGTTCGGAGACCTGGAAATGATGTACAAAAACGAAGATTATAATTTTCCTTATAATGCGCCTGGTGATTTCTGCCGTTCAGTGTCATTCGGGGAACAGTTGAATGAAATACGTTCAAATACAGCAACTTTTTCCAGTTTCAGCAAACGTTTCTTTATGGTTTTCAATGCTTTTAAAGTCCTTAAATTCCTGAATTTCAGGACTTTAAAAGCATTGAAAACCACAAAAAAACAACCAAACACACCCAACCACAACCCCCAAACACACCCAACACA